>NZ_JAAQOK010000019.1:0-83913 GCF_011683705.1 Enterobacter sp. 725m/11
GGTGGGTCGTGCAGGATTCGAACCTGCGACCAATTGATTAAAAGTCAACTGCTCTACCAACTGAGCTAACGACCCGAAATGGTGGGCGATGACGGGCTCGAACCGCCGACCCCCTCCGTGTAAAGGAGATGCTCTACCAACTGAGCTAATCGCCCAATCTCAATTCTTATCTACACTGCGAGTCTACCGAAGTAGATGGTGGGTGATGACGGGCTCGAACCGCCGACCCCCTCCGTGTAAAGGAGATGCTCTACCAACTGAGCTAATCACCCCCGCTGTGTGGAGTCGCATTATAGGGAGAGTTGAAAATGAGTCAACGCATTTTCTAAAGTTTTTATTCGTTCGTCGTAAAATTAAACAAAACGATCGCAAAACGGGCGGTGGCGCATGATTTCTAAACAAAAACTGCAAACTCCGCCACGATAAAGGGATCGACATTGAGGAATCCCCCCACAGTGATAGAATATTGCCCATCGTTTTTTCCCCGGGATTTGCCGATTGCCGGCATCTTTATAACGTAAGGCCATTTCATGAAAATCAAAACTCGCTTCGCGCCGAGCCCGACAGGCTATCTGCACGTCGGTGGTGCTCGTACTGCTCTCTATTCCTGGCTTTTTGCACGCCACAACCAAGGTGAGTTCGTGCTGCGTATAGAAGATACCGATCTTGAGCGCTCCACGCCGGAAGCAATTGAAGCCATTATGGATGGTATGAACTGGCTGAACCTGCAGTGGGACGAAGGCCCGTATTTCCAGACCAAACGTTTTGACCGCTATAACGCTGTTATTGATGAGATGCTGGTCGCGGGCACGGCGTATAAGTGCTACTGCTCCAAAGAGCGTCTGGATGCGCTGCGTGAAGAGCAGATGGCGAACGGTGAAAAACCGCGTTATGACGGCCGCTGCCGCCACGACCACAGCGAGCATGCCGCTGATGAGCCATGCGTGGTGCGTTTTGCTAACCCGCAGGATGGCTCGGTGATTTTCGACGACCAGATCCGTGGCCCGATCGAATTCAGCAACCAGGAGCTGGACGATCTGATCATACGCCGTACTGACGGTTCCCCAACCTATAACTTCTGCGTCGTGGTTGATGACTGGGATATGGAAATTACCCACGTTATCCGTGGTGAAGACCATATCAACAATACCCCACGCCAGATCAACATCCTGAAAGCGCTGAATGCACCTGTTCCGGTCTATGCGCACGTCTCCATGATCAACGGCGACGACGGTAAAAAGCTGTCTAAACGTCACGGTGCGGTCAGCGTCATGCAGTATCGCGACGACGGCTATCTGCCGGAAGCGCTGCTGAACTATCTGGTGCGTCTGGGCTGGGCTCACGGCGATCAGGAGATCTTCAGCCGCGAAGAGATGATCGAACTGTTCTCTCTGAGCTCTGTGAGCAAATCTGCCAGCGCATTCAACACCGACAAGCTGCTGTGGCTCAACCATCACTACATCAATACCATGCCGCCGGAATATGTGGCGACTTACCTGCAGTGGCACATTGAGCAGGCAAACATTGATACCCGCACTGGCCCTGAGCTGGCGGACCTGGTAAAACTGCTCGGCGAGCGCTGCAAAACGCTGAAAGAAATTGCCGAAAGCTGCCGC
Source organism: Enterobacter sp. 725m/11 (assembly GCF_011683705.1). Lineage (NCBI taxonomy): Bacteria > Pseudomonadati > Pseudomonadota > Gammaproteobacteria > Enterobacterales > Enterobacteriaceae > Enterobacter > Enterobacter sp. 725m/11. The sequence goes on from NZ_JAAQOK010000019.1 coordinate 1,617, forward strand.
TACTTCTATGAAGAGTTTGATGAGTTCGACGCTGACGCCGCGAAGAAGCACCTCCGACCGGTTGCGCGTCAGCCGCTGGAAGTGGTGCGCGACAAGCTGGCTGCGCTCACCGAGTGGACCGCTGAGAATGTGCATCACGCCATTCAGGCGACCGCAGACGAACTGGAAGTGGGCATGGGCAAAGTCGGTATGCCGCTGCGCGTTGCGGTGACCGGCGCGGGTCAGTCTCCGGCGCTGGATGTGACTGTCCATGCCATCGGCAAGTCACGCAGCGTTGCGCGCATCAACAAGGCGCTGGATTTTATTGCAGAACGTGAAAATCAGCAGTAATTAAGCCATCTATAAGAAAAACGGCAGGGTATCCTGCCGTTTTTTTTGACTTTTATTCGGCAATACCCAGACGAGCAAGAAAACCGCGTATGCCTTCGCGCTTCAGTAAGGTATCCAGACGCTGCTGTTCAAGCTCAGTCATACTCTCCAGCGTTTCGATAATGCCCGGACGCAGACGTGAAGGCTGTTCATTGTAGGATGAGGCCACCTCAGCCAGATGATAAACCGCCTGGCGGTTACGGATAGCCGGGAGGCTCATAATATGTTCCTTCACGCGTGCATCAACGTGAATGAGCCGCGCCCGACCGCCTTTTACGCCATTGAGTCCTTCGGTTTTCCACCCCTGCTGCCGTATCCAGCGATTTACCGTTTGTCTGGCAACACCCAAATTCTCCGCCAGCTCTTCCGTGGTCATTTTGCTACGTAGTCTTTTCATATTAATTCTGGTCGCGAATCCCTAAACGTTGCAACAAACCGGTAATCCCTTCCCGCAATAGCAGCGATGTCATCTGCTTCTGCTCTTCCGGCGTCATTTCATTAGCCAGCGTCAGGAGTAGGGTATGCAGCGAACCGTCAGTGCTGATGCCGTCAGGCACAGCGGATGTTTCCGTTGCCCGGCGTGCGCTGCGGATAAAGTCACGCACCTTTTCGTTCACATGCACCAGGCGCGCTTTACCCCCCTGGACACCGGGCTTGGGCGACGTTATCCAACCCTCTTTGCGTACCCATTTATTGATGGTCTGTCGGCTATAGCCAGTGAGCAGGGCTAACTCTTCCGGCGTCATTCGTTCCTTGATCATACAATTTCCTGAATATTCGTGGGGTTAATTAACGGCTCATTTTATAGCACCGTTTTACGTGAAAACGTGACAGGCTTAACTCATGACTGCGAGCAGGCTCGCAAAGTGATTCATTTGCATGATTTTTCGGCGATTGAACCGCGGCTATTGATTTTGCCGTTGACACTCCGCGGCGGAATTCATATTATGCCGCCCGTCAACATGACAGCTTTACGATGGGGCTATAGCTCAGCTGGGAGAGCGCCTGCATGGCATGCAGGAGGTCAGCGGTTCGATCCCGCTTAGCTCCACCAAACTCTGAACCCAACAGAGTGTGGTTAGTAAAGTCACATGTGGGGCTATAGCTCAGCTGGGAGAGCGCTTGCATGGCATGCAAGAGGTCAGCGGTTCGATCCCGCTTAGCTCCACCAAAATTTTAAACCCTCGTCAAAAGACGAGGGTTTTTTTTATGTTTTTGTAACACCCCTAAACGTATTTTGTTGCCAAAATGGTTTTTTTCCATATCCCACCTCAACCGAAATCAATAAATCAGTCTATAAATAGACTTCAACTTGATTCGCGTAATTAATAAACCTATTATCCATGCGGTCAATGATATGAATGGATAATAATCTCCCCAAGCTTAATGAATAGAAAATCGTATAATAATGTAAAGATATTTATAATTGCTCTGGCGATCTGTCTGATTGCGGTTCCTGTTTCCCGTTATCTCTCCCCGCGTGCAATTGTTAATGAACACGACGTTTATTTAGCGTGGCTCCCGTTAAGCGTTATGCTGGCGATTATGCTGTTATTGGGGCGCCGCGGTATTCTGCCTATTCTGATAAGTTTTATGGTTGCTAATATATTTAACGTTAATTTAGCGCCGCTACAATATTCAGTATTACTGTTCTGTCAGACTTTCTCCGTATTCGCTGCCTGCGGTGTTCTGCGCCTTCTGCTGGGCCGGCGCTGGCGCTACTGTATGCCCAACAGGCACATTGGGTTACGCATATTTTGGCTCGGCTTTATGGTGCCGATAGGCATTAAAATGTCGATGTATCTCGCTGGCTATTTCTTTGATTTTCCGGTCACAATCTCAACTTTCTTCGGCGAAGGTACGGTAATTTATAACGTTGTTGATATTCAAAGCCTGATATGTGCGGCGATGATTTTTACCATGATGTTCTATTATCCGTTAAGAATGATTATTAATCCTCGTTATGCCATCAAGTTCTGGCGGCGAAGTGTGAAGCCCGTGTTTTTACACAAGAAATCATTATATATATTCGTCTGGCTGATGCTGTTAATCGCCATCATCGCAATTTTATGTGCGCCTTTTGAGTCGCCTGTTATTGCGGGCTATTTGATGCCGATAATTTTCATTCTCTTTACGTTAGCGATTAGCCGTCTGAGCTACGCGCTTATCTCTCTGCTGTGGGCCACCTCTGCGCTTCTGCTGTTGACCTACAACTACAACTTTCTAAACGGAGTGGAGTCGGGCCATTCGCTCTCCTTTATCCTGTCGGTACTGATCTCATTTGCTATCTGCCTGCTTTATATGTCGCGTATCTATCAGCGAAGCGAATGGTTGAAGCAGGGCTGGCAGGACAGAGCGCTCACCGATCCGCTGACCGGATTACCCAACATTCGTGCGCTGGAAGATTTTCTCCTCGACCACCCGGATGCCAAAGTGTGTTGCCTGAGAATGGATAATCTGGAGTTTTTGAGCCGCCATTACGGCATTCTCATGCGGGTGCACTGCAAACGAATGATCACGTCCTCTCTCCAGCCGCTGTTGCAAAAAGATGAGACGCTTTTCCAGCTGCCGGGAAGCGAGCTGGTGCTGGTATTGCTTGGGCAGGGAACGGCCGAGCGCCTCCAGCATATGGTTGATCGGCTGAACAGCCGTAAGATTTTCTGGAACAATACCGGGCTGGATATCGAATTTGGCGCGTCCTGGGGAATGGTCGAAAACGGTGAGAAACTGCACCACACGCTGGGGCAACTGAGCTGGCTGGCCGAGCAATCCTGCGGAGCGCACAACGTTCTTGCGCTGACGAATAGCCTGGAAGCTGCATCAGGACAAACAACGGAGCGTGTCCTGATGCTGGCGCGGATTAAGCACGCCCTGGAGGCGGGACAGTTCCATTTGTATGCGCAGCCGATCCAGAAGGCGGACGGTAGCGGGTACTACGAAATTCTGGCGCGTATGGAGAGCGAGGGCGAGATCATCACCCCTGACCGCTTTATTCCGCTGATTGCCCAGTTCAACCTCAGCCACCGGTTTGATATGTGCGTCATGGAAAAATTACTGCTGTGGCTGCGCGATCACCCAGCGACGCAGGCTGGCACCCGTTTCTCTGTCAATCTGATGCCGCTTACGCTGATGCAAAATGAGGTGGCGACTGAGATTTGTGCGCTCTTTGAACGGTACGGCGTTGCGCCTCAGGCTGTCGTGATTGAGATCACCGAAGAGCAGGCCTTCTCCAATTCCGGCTGCAGCATCCACAATATTCAACAACTGCGGGATTACGGTTTCAGGATTGCCATCGATGATTTTGGTACCGGCTACGCCAACTACGAGCGTCTGAGACGCCTGCAGGCAGACATCATTAAAATTGACGGCTGCTTCGTGAAAGATATTTGTACTGATGATATGGACGCAATGATCGTCCAGTCGATATGTAATCTGGCGAAGACGAAATCACTGTGCGTGGTGGCAGAATATGTTGAGACGCCAGCGCAGCGGGAGATGCTGCTACGCTTCGGCGTGGACTATCTCCAGGGCTACCTGATAGGCAAACCCAAACCGCTGGAAGAATTGCGGGCATAAAAAAACCGGGAGCAAGTCTCCCGGTTTTTTTTACGGTAAACGTTACAGAACCAGCGCAGCAATAGAAGCAGACAGGACGCTCACCAGGGTGGAGCCGTAAACCAGTTTCAGGCCAAAGCGAGAAACCACGTTACCCTGTTCTTCGTTCAGGCCTTTAATCGCACCGGCGATAATACCGATGGACGAGAAGTTCGCGAAGGAGACCAGGAATACGGACAGAATGCCTTCCGCACGTGGAGAGAGCGTGCTGGCGATTTTCTGCAGATCCATCATCGCAACGAATTCGTTAGAAACCAGCTTGGTCGCCATGATACTGCCCACCTGCAGCGCTTCGTGAGCTGGAACACCCATCACCCATGCGACAGGGTAGAAGATGTAGCCCAGGATGCCCTGGAAGGAGATGCCCAGCACTGCGGCGAACAGGGCGTTCAGTGCGGAGATCAGGGCGATAAAGCCGATCAGCATCGCGGCAACGATAATCGCCACTTTGAAACCGGCCAGGATGTATTCACCCAGCATTTCGAAGAAGCTCTGACCTTCGTGCAGGTTAGACATCTGGATGTTCTCTTCGCTGGCGTCAACACGATACGGGTTGATCAGCGACAGAACGATAAAGGTGCTGAACATATTCAGAACCAGCGCTGCAACCACATATTTTGGCTCCAGCATGGTCATATATGCGCCCACGATAGACATGGAAACGGTAGACATCGCGGTTGCCGCCATGGTGTACATGCGGTTACGGGACATTTTGCCGAGGATATCTTTATACGCGATGAAGTTCTCAGACTGACCGAGGATCAGGGAACTTACGGCGTTGAAAGATTCCAGCTTGCCCATGCCGTTTACTTTGGATAACAGGAAACCAATGCCACGAATAACGAACGGCAGAACGCGGATGTGCTGCAGAATACCGATCAGCGCGGAGATGAAGACGATTGGGCACAGTACCTTCAGGAAGAAGAATGCCAGACCTTCGTCGTTCATTTTACCGAAGACAAAGTTTGTCCCTTCGTTGGCGAATCCGAGCAGTTTTTCGAACATTTCGGAGAAGCCTTTCACGAAGCCGAGGCCTACGTTGGAGTTCAGGAAGAACCACGCAAGTAAAACTTCAATGACCAGCAGCTGGACAACATAACGAATACGAATTTTTTTGCGGTCTGTGCTGACCAGCAATGCGAGTGCAGTAACGACAACAAGTGCCAGGACAAAATGAAGGACGCGGTCCATATTTGCTCCAAATATGAGGCAGGTTTAATTTTCGTGCACATTCTATGTAACAAGCGAAAAGAAAACGAGATCAGGGACACACTATAGTTACATCCTGTGACGAGTCTCAAAATTAGTGATCCACAATACATTTTTGTTATGTTAGGTAAATGAGTGAAAAGTTAAGTTTGTGTGCTACGCTTCACAAATGACCGCGCATTTTCACATTCTGTGATGTCGCACCACCTGCCCGTCTATTGTTCTTAGCTATCAGAGAAATCATTTTAAACTCTCTAAATGATCTTGATAATCATTCTCATTTTGATAGCATTAAACATAGCAAAGGCTATATTTCCAGAGGCAGATAATGACAAACAGTCGCGTAGAGGGTAGCAGTGGTAGAGCCGCGCGCAAGTTGCGGTTCGCATTAATGGGACCTGCTTTTATTGCTGCCATCGGCTATATCGATCCGGGTAATTTTGCGACCAATATTCAGGCCGGGGCCAGTTTCGGCTATAAGCTGCTGTGGGTGGTCGTCTGGGCAAACCTGATGGCGATGCTGATTCAGATGCTCTCTGCAAAACTGGGGATTGCCACGGGTAAAAACCTGGCGGAGCAAATTCGCGACCATTATCCTCGTCCGGCGGTGTGGCTCTACTGGGTTCAGGCGGAAATTATCGCCATGGCAACCGATCTCGCTGAATTTATCGGGGCAGCGATCGGCTTTAAGCTGATTCTGGGCGTGTCGCTGTTACAGGGAGCGGTGCTGACCGGGATTGCCACATTCCTGATCCTGATGTTACAGCGTCGGGGGCAAAAACCGCTGGAGAAGGTCATTGGTGGCCTGCTGCTGTTTGTTGCTGCGGCGTACATCGTCGAGCTGATTTTCTCACAGCCGAATCTGGCGCAGCTCGCGAAAGGCATGGTGATCCCAAGCCTGCCAACCTCGGAAGCGGTTTTCCTGGCCGCCGGGGTACTTGGGGCGACCATTATGCCGCATGTCATTTATTTGCACTCCTCGTTGACCCAGCATCTGCACGGCGGGACGCGTAAAGAACGCTACTCGGCAACCAAATGGGATGTGGCAATCGCCATGACCATCGCGGGTTTTGTGAATCTGGCGATGATGGCCACCGCAGCCGCCGCTTTCCACTTTAACGGTCATACTGGCGTCGCCGATCTCGACCAGGCTTACCTCACGCTCGAGCCGTTACTGAGCCATGCTGCTGCCACGATATTTGGTCTGAGCCTGGTTGCCGCTGGTCTCTCCTCCACGGTGGTGGGGACGCTGGCAGGGCAGGTGGTGATGCAGGGATTTGTTCGCTTCCATATTCCATTGTGGGTGCGTCGTTTTATCACCATGCTTCCGTCGTTTATCGTGATTCTGATGGGGCTCGATCCAACGCGAATTCTGGTGATGAGCCAGGTGCTGCTGAGCTTTGGTATTGCGCTGGCGCTGGTGCCGCTGCTGATTTTCACCAGCAATAAAACTCTGATGGGTGAGCTGGTTAATACGACGCTGGTGAAACGGGCCGGGTGGGCCATCGTGGTGGTCGTCGTAGCGCTAAATCTGTGGCTGTTGATTGGCACCGCGCTGGGGCTATAAAAGAAAAAGGAGCCGGGAGGCTCCTTTTTGCATTAATGATGACCGTGACCGTGACCGTGACCACCGCGTCCTTTTCCGCCGTGACCCCAGCCGCCGCGGCGGTCGTCACGATCTTTCCAGCCTTCGCGGTAGCCGCGCTCATAAGCGTTGTTTTTATACCAGCCGCGATGCAGGCCGTTATCGTGCCTGCGCCAGCGGTCACCCCGCCATTCATAATGACGGTGCCAGTAATCACGGTCGCGCCAGTAGCCACCGTCCCAGTATCTGCCGTAGTCGTCACGATCGCCAATTTGTAATTTTACTGATGGCAACAGGGTGATTTCGCCCGCAGTGGCGACGAGCGGGGCCGAAGCCAGTAATACCGCTGCAAGAATCAGTGACCTGAACATACTCTTTCTCCTTCACGATCGGGGCCTTCGTGGGGCCTGTTAACGCAATATTACGAGTTGGTAAAGGCTCGTTTCATCGCCTCAACTCCGAATTCCCGAGGGAGAGCACTTTTTGCTAAAAGTGGTTTTATTTTGAACTGCTCAGGATCTGGTCGATTAGAGAAAGTTCTTCTGCGGTAAACTGGCGGTTTTCCAGCATACCCACGGCATCATCAATCTGAGCCGTTTTGCTGGCACCGATCAGTACCGACGTGACCTCCTCATGGCGTAACACCCAGGCAAGCGCCATCTGCGAGAGTTTCTGGCCGCGGCTTTCTGCCAGGGCGTTTAGCTGGCGCACCTTCTCAAGCTTCTCTTCGGTGATCTGTTCCGGGTTAAGGAATTGACTGCCGCTTGCCGCACGGGAATCGGCGGGAATACCGTTAAGATACCGGTTGGTCAACTGTCCCCCTGCCAGCGGCGAGAAGGGAATACAGCCGACCCCTTTTTCCTGCAGAACATCCAGCAAACCCTCTTCCGGCGAACGTTCGAACATCGAGTATTTCGGCTGGTGGATCAGGCAGGGCGTGCCCAGGTCATTCAGGATATCAATCGCTTTTCGCGCCAGCTCGGCAGGATAGTTGGATAACCCGACATACAGGGCTTTGCCCTGGCGCACCAGATGGTCAAGCGCTTTCATGGTTTCCTGCAGCGGCGTTTCCGGGTCAGGACGGTGATGATAGAAGATATCGACATATTCCAGCCCCATGCGCTTCAGGCTTTGATCGAGGCTTGCCAGCAGATATTTACGCGATCCCCAGTCGCCGTAAGGGCCGTCCCACATGGTATATCCCGCTTTCGTGGAGACGATCAGCTCGTCGCGCCAGGGCAGGAAATCCTCCTGCAAAATACGGCCGAAATTACGCTCGGCAGACCCCGGCGGGGGACCATAGTTATTGGCAAGGTCGAAATGCGTAATACCCAGATCGAACGCGCGCTGTAAAAGTTGACGGCTATTTTCGATGAGCGTGGCGTCACCAAAGTTATGCCACAGCCCCAGCGAGACCGCGGGCAACCTGAGTCCGCTTCGCCCACAGCGGCGATACTCCATTGTCTGATAACGATTTTTGTCCGGCTGATAACCCATTCGTATGACCTCTCGTGCTGAAGAGAAAAATCAGTGTATACGTTTACATTAACGTGAAAAAAAGCAGCATAGCCCAGCATTTTTTGTAAAGCATTCTTTCCATAGCCTTCTTATCACCAATTCTGGACAGCCATCACGCTTATTTAATACTCAAAGTGAGGTCAACATCAGAAGGATACCTGTTTATGCGTACCCCGTACTGCGTCGCCGATTACCTGCTGGACCGTCTTACAGATTGTGGAGCCGATCATCTGTTTGGCGTGCCGGGCGACTATAACCTGCAGTTTCTCGACCACGTAATAGACAGCCCGGATATCTGCTGGGTGGGCTGTGCCAACGAGTTAAACGCCTCTTATGCCGCTGACGGATATGCCCGCTGTAAGGGCTTCGCCGCGCTGCTGACGACGTTTGGCGTCGGCGAATTAAGTGCCATGAACGGCATTGCGGGCAGCTATGCCGAGCACGTTCCGGTGCTGCATATTGTTGGCGCGCCGGGTATGGCGTCTCAACAAAGGGGGGAACTGCTGCACCATACGCTGGGCGATGGTGAGTTCCGTCATTTTTACCAAATGAGCGAGCCGATCACCGTTGCACAGGCGATCCTGACCGAACAAAACGCCTGTTATGAAATCGACCGGGTACTGACGACGATGCTCCGGGAACGTCGCCCCGGCTATTTGATGTTACCTGCCGATGTGGCAAAAAAAGCCGCTACGCCGCCTGTAAACGCTCTCACGCTTCGGCATTCCCATGCCGATAGCGCCTGCCTGAAAGCGTTCCGGGATGCTGCGGAGCGTCAACTGGCAGCGAGTAAGCGTACCGCGCTGTTAGCGGATTTTCTTGTCCTGCGCCATGGGCTGAAGCACGCGCTGCAGAAGTGGGTGAAGGATGTGCCGATGGCGCATGCCACGATGCTGATGGGCAAAGGCATATTCGACGAACGTAACGCCGGTTTTTACGGCACCTACAGCGGTTCAGCCAGTGCCGGTCCGGTAAAAGAGGCGATAGAGGGAGCGGATACGGTGCTGTGCATCGGCACGCGTTTTACCGATACTCTGACGGCCGGGTTTACCCATCAGTTAACGCCTGCACAGACGATAGAAGTCCAGCCTCATGCCGCCCGCGTCGGCGATATCTGGTTTACCGGCATCCCGATGGCCCAGGCCATTGAAGCGCTGCTGGAGCTGTGCAAACAGCATATTCACGATAAGCCTGTTCCGGCATCGCACAGCGCGATGAATTTCCCTCAGCCGGACGGCTCACTTACGCAGGAGAATTTCTGGCAAACGCTGCAAACGTTTATTCGCCCGGGAGACATCATCCTGGCCGATCAGGGCACCTCGGCCTTCGGCGCGATTGACCTGCGTTTGCCTGCCGACGTGAATTTTATCGTCCAGCCGCTGTGGGGCTCGATCGGCTACACCCTGGCCGCGGCGTTCGGTGCGCAAACGGCATGCCCGAACCGGCGGGTGATTGTGCTGACGGGGGATGGCGCGGCACAGCTGACCATTCAGGAGCTCGGGTCAATGTTGCGTGATAAACAACACCCCATCATTCTGGTGCTCAACAACGAAGGATACACGGTTGAAAGGGCAATTCACGGGCCGGAACAGCGTTACAATGACATTGCGCTATGGAACTGGACGCAAATCCCGCAGGCCCTGAGCCTCGATCCTCAGGCTCAGTGCTGGCAAGTCAGTGAAGCGGAGCAGCTGGCGGACGTGCTGGAAAAAGTGGCGCACCACGAGCGGCTCTCGCTAATTGAGGTGATGCTGCCAAAAGCGGATATCCCGCCGCTGCTGGGGGCGATTACAAAAGCGCTGGAAGCGCGCAATAGCGCCTGATTATTTGTCGTTTCGCCAGGCCATCATCATCGGTTTGCCCGCCAGCAGGAGCCAGGCGGGCAACATCACGATGCAGAGCAGCGGGAACAGCGTCGAATCCGGCACCACCACCGCCGCCATAAACAGGCTCAGCCATGCATCGCGCGTCACCACCAGTACCAGCCCCAGAATAGAGCAGGATACGGTAATCGCCGCCGGAACCGCGTCGACATGCTCGTGCAGCATCAGCCCCAGCGCCACGCCGACAAACACCGCCGGGAAGATACGCCCGCCGCGGAAACCGCACGCTGCAGCAACGACAAGCGCCGCCAGCTTGATGACGGCAAACAACAGGTAATCGGACACGCTAAACACCTGGCTGAAGGCCAGCTGCTGCATCTCGTCCAGACCTTTGAACAGGGTCACCGTTCCGCCAATTGCCCCTAAAACACCGAGGATTAACCCACCTGTTCCCAGAATCAATACCGGATGTTTGAGTTTATGCACCAGCCGGTGCAGGCGCGGAAGACACCATACCGCCACCATGCCCAGCGCGATGGCGATCGCGACGACGATGGCGCCGCTGAATATATCTGCAATCCGCATCTCTCCGTAGTGCGGCAGAGAGAGGGAAAAATGGGGATGGAAAAACAGGCTTGTCGTCAGCGCGCCGGCAGCCGCGGCCATCAGTGGAGCGAACAGCTTATCCCAGAGCGGGACGTCGTTATCACTGGCCAACGTCTGAGAAAAGATCAGGGCAGCAGCGACAGGCGTGCCAAAAAGCGCCCCGATGGTGCCTGCGGAGGCGAGGATGGTCCAGTCCAGCGCGCCGACGCGAGGCAGAATGCGTGCGCCGAGGAACACCGCCAGGCCAATATTCACCGCCATAATCGGATGCTCGGGACCCAGGCTAACGCCGCCCGCCAGGCCCACGATCAACGCGACGATCAGCCCCGGCAGTGCAGAGGGGGGAACCGGAGCGCCAATCAGGGGTTCCAGCGCCGGGTCCGGTCCGGCGTGGCCGGGACTGAAACGGATCGCCAGACCCACCGCAATACCGGTTAACGTCAGCATCAGGATGATCCACGCCGAAGAATCCGCGGTGACCCCCAGTTTTGCCGGAAGCGCTGTCCATAAGAGAGTTTGCAGCACCGACGCGATTTTCATCACGACGATAAGGACCAGGCTTGAGGCCACGCCAATGATCAGCGCCGGAATTGCCAGCAACAGCATGGTTCTGGCTCGCGGGTGGAGCATGATGATTTCCTTGTACAAAATGCAATGACGTTACTTTGCATATTAAGCCTTATGGCAATAGTGCAAAAGGTGCTGAAACGGTAAAGTTATTCTGTGACGAAGATCGATAATCCACGGGCATTCACCTTCCGGTCGTTGTTGTTATCACGCCTTGAATTTACAGTGTCCGAAAGATTTATTCTGACTTTAGCGGAGCAGTAGAAGAATGACAAAGTATGCTTTGGTAGGCGATGTGGGCGGCACGAACGCGCGTCTCGCATTATGCGATGTAAGTAGCGGTGAAATTTCCCGGGCGAAAACCTACTCAGGGCTGGATTACCCAAGCCTTGAGGCCGTTGTTCGCGTCTATCTGGAAGAGCATCAGGTGAGCGTCGAAGACGGCTGCATCGCCATTGCCTGCCCGATAACCGGCGACTGGGTCGCAATGACCAACCATACCTGGGCATTCTCCATCGCAGAGATGAAAAAGAATCTCGGTTTTGCGCATCTGGAAATCATCAATGACTTCACCGCGGTGTCCATGGCGATCCCGATGCTGAAGCCGGAGCACCTGATTCAGTTTGGCGGCGCTGAACCGGTCGAAGGCAAGCCGATTGCGGTTTACGGCGCCGGTACCGGCCTGGGCGTGTCGCACCTGGTGCATGTTGCTCAGCGCTGGGTGAGCCTGCCGGGTGAAGGCGGCCATGTGGACTTTGCGCCAAACAGCGAAGAAGAGGGCATTATCCTCGAAGAGTTGCGCGCGGAGATCGGCCACGTTTCCGCCGAGCGCGTCCTGTCAGGACCGGGGCTGGTGAACCTGTATCGTGCGATTGTGAAATCGGACGGTCGTCTGCCGGAAAATCTGCAGCCGAAAGACGTCACTGAACGCGCGCTGGCGGACAGCTGCATCGACTGCCGTCGCGCTCTTTCGCTGTTCTGCGTCATTATGGGACGGTTCGGCGGCAACCTGGCGCTGACGCTGGGCACCTTTGGCGGGGTCTATATTGCGGGCGGGATCGTGCCGCGCTTCCTCGACTTCTTTAAAGCCTCCGGTTTCCGCGGCGGGTTTGAAGATAAAGGGCGTTTCAGAAGCTACGTACAGGACATTCCCGTTTATCTCATCGTGCATGATAACCCAGGCCTGCTGGGTTCGGGTGCCCATCTGCGTCAGGTTCTCGGCCAAATCCTCTGATGCATCATTACCCTCTCCTGCGGGAGAGGGCTCTTTTGTTACAGGTGCATCAGCTGGCGGAATTCTTTCACTTTGCTGCGGCTCACCGGCACCTGAAAATCCAAATCCTTCAGGCGCAAAATATAGGTGTTGTTAAACCACGGTTCGATCTCGCGGATCTTGTTTAAATTGACGCAAAACGAACGGTGGCAGCGGAAAAAGTGGGCTGCCGGAAGCTTGCTGCAGAATTCGGTAATGTTCATCGCCATGACATACGATTCCCGCCGCGTATAGACAAACGTCATCTTTTCGTGCGCTTCGGCGTAGTAGATATCGTTGACCGGGGTCACGATGATGCGCTCATCTTTGACCAGATTAATGGTGTCGTTTTCCCGTATCGTCGGGCTGGCGGTAGCCGGAGCGCTCTGTTGCTGCCATGCGGCCTCCAGCTTTTGCAGCATGCTGACAATTCGCGACTCCTGGTAAGGCTTCAGAATATAGTCAAATGCCTCCAGCTCGAAGGCTTCCACGGCATGCTCTTTCCATGCGGTAACGAACACAATAAACGGCTTATGGGCAAACTGATTGATATTTTGCGCCAGCAGCACGCCGTCCAGCGAGGGAATATTGATATCCAGAAAAATCGCGTCAACCCGGTTATGCTGCAGAAACTTCAGCACGTCCAGACCATCATCAAACGTACCCACAATCTCCATCTGGCTGTGGGTTTTGATAAGCCAGGTTAGTTCCTGTTGAGCCAGGAATTCATCTTCAACGATGATGACTTTCATATTACTCACCCTGAGGTAATAAAGATGTCGCCGCATGAACAGGGGAGCGCTCATTCGGGACGTAAAAAGCGATTTCAGTGCCTGGTTCAAGACGATGAATATGCAGCCCGTCGCCGTAGAGAAGCTTGACTCTGTGGTGCACGTTCAGCAGCCCGATTTTATTCCCGGGCATCTCGTTAGACTCCACGCGCTCAATGACTTTTGGGTCAATCCCGTGGCCGGTATCGCGTACCGCAATTCGCACCCGGTTGCCGCTTTCGGTGATGCTGATGGTGACCACCCCTTTGCCTTTACAGGGCTGAATACCGTGAACAATCGCGTTTTCAACCAGCGGCTGGATCAGCAGGCTCGGGATCACGCAGTTGACCTCTTCATCAATATCGTAAATCACCGTGAGCTTGTCGCCAAAGCGCGCCTGCTCAATCGCGATATAGTCTTTGATCTGATAAAGCTCTTTTTTAATGTCGATCTGCTCGTCATCTTTCAGTTCGATGTTGTAGCGCAGATAGCGCGACAGGTTAAAAATCAACTGGCGCGCGGTGTCCGGATTCAAACGAATGGAAGAGGAGATAGCGTTGAGCGCGTTAAACAGGAAATGGGGATTAATTTTGCTCTGCAGCGCGCGCAGCTCTGCCTTATTTGCCATCTCACGCAGCTGTTCTGCCCGGGAGACCTCAAGCTGAGTAGAGATAATCTGCGACAGGCCAATGGCCATCTCCTGCAGCGTGGAGGTGATCTGATGCGCGTGGCAGTAATAAATTTTCAGCGTGCCCGTCACAACGCCTTTTTCCCATAGCGGGATCACCAGCATCGAGTGAATTTCCGGCGTTCGGTGAGCTTCATCATTGTTTTTAATAATGATTTTGCCGTAGTTAATCGCCTGTCTGGTGGTCGGACTAATGGTGTCGTCTCTGTCGCGATAGTTGTGCTCCCCGACGCCTACGTAGGCCAGCACGTGGTCGATATTGGTGATGGCGACGGCGTCAGCGTGAATGTCGTGGCGGATGATCTCGCAGACCTGGCGCAGCGACTCCGCGTTAACGTGGCGAAAGAGCGGCAGCGTTTTGTTGGCAATATCCAGCGCCAGCTTGGCCTGACGGGCGGCGCTGGCTTCTTTTTCCCCTTCAACGCTCTGCACCAGCAGCACGATAAAACCGATGCAGACGCTGCCCAGGATCATGGGAATACCGATTTTCGAGACGATATCCAGCCCCAGCGCGGTGGTGGGGGCCCAGACGACGACCAGGATCATGGTCAGCGTTTCGCACACCATGCCCGCAGCAATCCCGGCGCGCCAGCGCTGTTTTTTGGGGATCTTGCGGCCGATCCAGCCGGAAAGCACCCCGGCGATAATGCTGGTGATAAAGCATGGCACTGCCGTTACGCCACCGATATCAATCAGGTAGCGATGGGTCCCGGCAATCACGCCGGTGATGACACCCACCCACGGGCCAAACAAAATTCCGCCGGACATGACGGCGATAATGCGCACGTTAACCAGCGAACCCTCTACCGGCACCCCGGACCAGGTGCTGAACAGTGCGAACAGGGAAAAGATGGCGGTAACCGCCAGCAGCTCTTTCGGCGAGTGTGCGGATTTATGCAAAAGCTCGCGAAACAGGCGAATGCGAATCAGGAAGAACAGGCAAATCAGCATTAATGCCGCACGGTCAAAAACCGCCAGCAGCATAGTGAATATCTCGTGCACGGAGCAGACCTGGGCAAACGGGAAAGAACCATGATAAAAAACCTGGGGCGTATTGACCAGCTATCCGTCGGGTTTATCAAATGAGGAAAAACCATAGTTTACAAAGGGGATTGTCAGGTGAGGATTGATGCTACCCGATTTTTTCTCAGCGCCAAATCACCAGGTAACTGTTTTGATATCATTGTGTTAAATAACGGCTAACGGAAAGCCAATATCAGAACCCTGCTTTAACTTTCATGTATTGCAGTGTTCCGGTTTTCACGCGGGCGCTTTTTTTTCATTTCCCTCTCGACAGCGTGATTTTTTTCAGGTTATTTTCTAAGCACGCCACATCGGTGGCAGCGTCGCTCGGACGGTCCGGGCGCTAACGTTAATCTGAGGAATCTATGGCTGAATTCAGTCCTGAACGCCGTTTTACGCGTATCGATCGTCTCCCCCCTTATGTTTTCAATATCACTGCTGAACTGAAGATGGCTGCGCGTCGGCGCGGCGAAGATATTATCGATTTCAGCATGGGTAACCCTGACGGCCCAACGCCACCGCATATCGTTGAAAAGCTCTGCACGGTTGCCCAGCGTCCGGATACGCACGGCTACTCAACCTCGCGCGGTATTCCCAGGTTACGTCGCGCGATCTCGCGCTGGTATCAGGATCGTTATCAGGTTGATATCGATCCTGAAAGTGAGGCGATTGTCACCATCGGCTCGAAAGAAGGGCTGGCACATCTGATGCTGGCCACGCTGGATCACGGTGATACGGTGCTGGTACCCAATCCAAGTTACCCAATCCATATCTACGGCGCGGTGATTGCCGGGGCGCAGGTGCGCTCTGTTCCGCTGGTGGAAGGTGTCGATTTCTTTAACGAACTGGAACGTGCCATTCGCGAAAGCTACCCGAAACCCAAGATGATGATCCTCGGTTTCCCGTCGAACCCAACGGCGCAGTGCGTGGAGCTTGATTTCTTCGAAAAAGTTGTCGCTCTGGCCAAGCGTTATGACGTGCTGGTGGTTCATGATTTAGCCTACGCCGATATCGTCTATGACGGCTGGAAAGCCCCGTCGATAATGCAGGTTCCGGGCGCGCGTGACGTGGCGGTGGAGTTCTTTACCCTGTCGAAAAGCTACAACATGGCGGGCTGGCGTATTGGCTTTATGGTGGGTAACAAAACGCTGGTAAGTGCACTGGCGCGCATCAAGAGTTACCACGATTACGGTACCTTCACGCCGCTGCAGGTTGCCGCTATTGCCGCTCTGGAGGGCGATCAGCAGTGCGTTCACGACATTGCTGCTCAGTATAAACGTCGCCGCGACGTACTCGTAAAAGGGTTACATGAGGCTGGCTGGATGGTGGAGATGCCGAAAGCGTCCATGTACGTCTGGGCGAAAATTCCGGAACCGTACGCAGCGATGGGTTCGCTGGAGTTTGCTAAAAAGCTGCTGCAGGACGCGAAGGTGTGTGTGTCCCCGGGCATCGGCTTTGGTGATTATGGCGACACCCACGTGCGCTTTGCTTTAATCGAAAACAGCGACCGTATTCGTCAGGCGGTGAGGGGCATCAAGAGTATGTTCCGTGCCGATGGCCTGCTCTCAGCAAAGAGCGTTGCTGAAAACCCCGTGTCCTCATGACAAAAAAACAGGAGCCAAATGGCTCCTGTTTTTTTGACTGCATGTTCTCACTAGATCATCAGGGCAAAGGTTCCGGCCCAGACTAAAACGATCACCGAAATGCCCATAAAGAAATATTTCACGTTTCATCGCTCCGCGTATCTTGTGGTACGCATTTAAAAACAGAGTCCAACTGATTATAGAGAACTGAAATCCCGGCTAAACAGAAATGAGAATTTTCCCGTTACGGCGATGACTCCCGCTCAGAATTCTGTGCTTTCCTGGTGCCAGACGGCGCTAATGTACGCTTAAAAATGAGGGGTGACAAGAGGGATTTTTTTAAATAATTTCCGCCACTTACGAGTGTCGTGGAACGGCGACAGTTTGATTTCACAGCGCAATAAATTCACTTTGGGCGACGCCATCAAAGACGGTTTTGCAGTGAGATGACAGGTGATTGAAAAGGCTAGTTTCTTAGCGAAACTAACCTTCATGCAGGGCTTAAATATAGAGGGAGGCTTCGCCAAGAGGACGCGTTTTGAAACGGCGATGCATCCAGAGATATTGCTCCGGTGCGCGCATGATTTCAGTTTCGATGACCTTATTGATAAACGCTGCCGCTTCACACTCGTTTTCCGGATAGTTAGCCATTTCCGGAGAGATGTGCAGACGGTAGCCTGACTTATCCGCTTTTCTCACCATCGTCACGGTCAGCATGGAGGCACCTGACAAACGCGAAATGACGAAAGTCCCGTTGGTCGTCGCTACATCCTTCACGGCAAAGAAGGGGGCAAAGCTGCTGCCTTTGCGTCCGTAATCCTGGTCAGGAGCGAACCAGACGGCCTCACCTTTCTTCAGGGCGCCAACCATACCGCGCAGGTTGTTACGGCTGATCATCGCTTTATTGGAACGCATGCGGCCTCGCGTCTGAACCCACTCCATCAGTGCACTATTGTGCGGTCTGTAGGTTGCCATCATTGGCTGACAAAGGCCCATCACGCGCCCGCCAAGCTCCAGGGACATAAAGTGCACGCCAACAACCATCACGCCGCGTTTTTGCAGCTGAGCGCGTTTAAGGTTGTCCAGTCCTTCTACATCAAACCATTTGCGGACGCGTTCATCCGGCCAGAACCAGGCCATGCCGGTTTCAAGCAGCGCCATGCCGATGGATTTAAAGTTTTCAGAGATCAGTTTTTCGCGCTCTTCAGCATTGTACTGAGGAAAGCAAAGCTCGATGTTTTTACGCGCGATAGATTCGCGACGCTTCAGGAAATAGCGGGATGCGCTGCCCAGTTTCGACCCCAGCATACGCAGCACAGGGTAGGGGAGTTGTACCAGCAGCCAGAGAACGCCAAGACCAAACCATGTAAACCAGTAACGCGGGTGTAAAAACGCGCGTTGAAATTTGGATTGAGACAAAATAGAGAAACCTATGTAGAGCCGGTGAAAGTAACGCTTAGTGCGATACCACGTGCCTATTAGACCGTAGTACAAGGTCATGGTTGCAGGCTTTACCGATCTTTACGGCGTTACCTGGCCATAGCTGACGTTGGGTGGGCGGTATAATGTAACACCGTTATACGATATGTGCTATTACTCGTTTTTGATTAAAAAAGCGACGATCCAGGAGGTGTTTGATTTTACAGATTTTATAAACAGCCGCATTGAGAGCATCCTTCCTTCTTGCGCGGCGAGCAGAAGCCTCTGCGCAAGGATAAAGTCAATTCACGAGCAAGCACGGTATTAATGATTGACGACTCGTTAAGTATCCGGAAATGAATTTTTTACTACATATAATAAATAAGAATTTTCATAAGGAAAAATCTTATATATTATTCATGCCATCAATAAAATATTCACTTTTCATAATTTTTCGTTTCTTCTTTTTTTGCGTTCCTCAATAGCTTCTTTCAGTTAATTCATGCTTTTTTGACAAAGTGTCGTGATGCAAATCAAAATAAGTTGTTTTTATTAGTATCTCACTGGTTGCGATCCTTTTAACGATATAAATATTTGGTTTGCGCGAAAAGAGTAGTTTCTTTTTCTGCCTTAGCAGGGCATTACACAATAATAGTTTAGCAGAAAATTCTTAAGAAATTTCTCATTTCGGGTTAATGATCTGCGTATTTGATTTTGTGTCGATCATTATTCTATGATTGCGCATCAACGCGATACCGTGAAGTTGGCATAGCAAAACCAAAGAGGGATGATGAGATGGCTGACAGTTTTCAGAATGAAGTGCCTAAGGCACGTATTAACCTAAAGCTTGACCTGCATACTGGCGGAGCAAGCAAGAAAATGGAATTACCATTGAAATTGCTTGTTGCGGGTGATTTTAGTAATGGGCAGGACACAGCGCCAATATTTGAGCGCGAAAAGGTTAATATCACGAAGAACAATTTTGATAGCGTTCTTTCCGAGTATTCCCCAAAAGTTAATCTGACCGTTAAAAATACGCTGGCTGATGATGGCGGTGAGGACAACATTCAGCTGACTTTCCAGAGCATGAAAGATTTCACGCCAGAGCAGGTGGCTGCTCAGATACCGCAACTGAAGGCGATGCTGGCGATGCGCAACTTGCTCCGTGATTTGAAAGCCAACCTTTTGGATAACCAGACTTTCCGAAAAGAGCTGGAAAAAATCGTTCTTGACCAGTCGCTTAGCGCTGAGTTGCGAAATGAATTATCCGCACTGGCGTCAAAAAAATCCTAACCATCAGGCTGTTTTAACGGATTAATCAAGGAATGCTCATGTCTGTACAAAATAATATTACTGGCGGTGAAAGCGTGGTGCTGGAGCGCCCAGCAGCGGGTGGGGTTTACGCTTCCCTGTTTGAGAAAATCAATCTGAGCCCGGTCTCTGAGCTGAGCGCGCTGGATATCTGGCAAGATGCGCAGGCGATGTCGGATGCCACCGCCGATGAACGTCTGACTGCAGGTATGCAGGTCTTTCTGGAGTGTCTGACCAAAGCAGGCTCGAAAGTCGAAAAACTGGATAAAAGCCTGATTGATCACCATATCGCTGAGCTTGATTTTCAGATCAGCCGCCAGCTGGACGCTGTAATGCACCATGATGAATTTCAGGCGGTTGAGAGCCTGTGGCGTGGGGTGAAGTCGCTGGTGGATAAAACCGATTTTCGCCAGAACGTGAAAATTGAGCTTCTGAGTATGTCTAAAGAAGACCTGCGCCAGGACTTTGAAGACTGTCCGGAGGTGATCCAGAGTGGTCTGTATAAACACACCTACATCGACGAATATGATACCCCGGGCGGCGAGCCGATTGCGGCGCTGATTTCCGCTTACGAGTTCGACGCTTCAGCGCAGGATGTCGCTCTGCTGCGCAATATCTCTAAAGTCTCTGCTGCGGCACATATGCCGTTTATTGGCTCGGCAGGCCCGAAATTCTTCCTCAAGGAGTCAATGGAAGATGTCGCGGCGATTAAAGATATTGGCAACTATTTCGATCGCGCGGAGTACATCAAGTGGAAATCGTTCCGTGATACCGACGACGCGCGCTACATCGGTCTGGTGATGCCCCGCGTACTGGGACGTTTGCCGTATGGCCCGGATACCGTTCCGGTTCGCAGCTTCAATTATGTCGAAGAGGTCAAAGGTCCGGATCACGACAAATACCTGTGGACCAACGCATCGTTTGCTTTTGCGTCCAACATGGTGCGCAGCTTTATCAATAATGGCTGGTGTGTACAGATCCGTGGGCCACAGGCTGGTGGTGCGGTTCAGGACCTGCCTATCCATCTGTACGATCTCGGTACTGGCAATCAGGTAAAAATCCCGAGCGAAGTGATGATTCCTGAAACCCGTGAATTCGAATTCGCGAATCTGGGCTTCATTCCTTTGTCCTACTACAAAAACCGCGACTACGCCTGCTTCTTCTCGGCTAACTCCACGCAGAAACCGGCGCTGTATGACACCGCAGATGCAACGGCGAACAGCCGCATCAATGCGCGTCTTCCGTACATCTTCCTGCTGTCGCGTATCGCCCACTACCTGAAGCTGATTCAGCGCGAAAACATTGGCACCACTAAGGATCGCCGACTGCTTGAGCTGGAACTGAATACCTGGGTCCGCAGTCTGGTGACCGAAATGACCGATCCGGGCGATGAACTTCAGGCGTCTCACCCACTGCGTGACGCGAAAGTGGTGGTGGAAGATATTGAGGATAACCCGGGCTTCTTCCGCGTGAAATTGTACGCTATCCCGCACTTCCAGGTGGAAGGGATGGACGTCAATTTGTCGCTTGTTTCACAGATGCCGAAAGCGAAAGCGTAAAAACAGGCAGGAAGCCGATGAAAACGGAACAACCGTTATGGGGTAGGGGCATTATGGTTTCTCCCCAGCATTTTCAGCAACAGGTCGCGTATGCGGCCTGGTCTGCCGAATGTATTGCCCGGCTGGGACTCATCTCACCCTGGGGGGTCATTGACGCCACTTTCGAACCGGAATCTCTCAAGCTTGGACGTCTCCAGGCCCGTCATCTGCATGTCCGTTTTCAGGACGGAACGCTGATTGATACAGACAATGCAGATTCTCTGCCGCCTGTGTTGTCGCTTGAAAGTGAATCGCAGGAGGTGACGGTGATGCTGGCGCTTCCGCTACTGCGGGCGAATGGCGGTAACTGCCTTAAACCCGATGAAGTGGCCGAGCGCCCGGTGCGTTATCGCCAGCGCTGGCGGGATGTGCGCAATGCGTATGGAGAAGACACCCGTCAGATTGCGGTAATGCAGCCGGAACTGACCCTGCGTTTTGCGCATCAGAACAACAGCGATTACCTGACTTGTCCAGTCGCCCGGCTGGAGCAAGATTCGCAGGGTGCATGGCAATTAGATGAGACGTTTCTCCCCCCTCTGTTGGCCATTCAAGGCAGCCGCTGGCTGGTGACGCAACTGGAACAGTTGATGACCCAGTTACGGGCCCGACTCTGTCGTCTGATGGCAATGCGGCGCGAAAGCAATGAGCGTATGGCTGACTTTGCCGTGGCTGATGTCTCTCTGTTCTGGCTGCTCAACGCGCTGAATAGCGCTGAGCCCGTACTGGGTCAGTTCCAGCGTAATCTGCAAAGCCCGCCGGAACGTCTGTATCCGGAGCTTTCTCGCCTGGCGGGGAGCTTGCTGACATTTTCTCTGGAGCACCAGGTGAACGCCATTCCGGTCTGGCATCATGAGCAACTCAACGCGGTATTTCCGCCGTTGTTTGATTTACTTAGCGATCTGCTTGAAGCCAGTCTGCCGTCCCGCGTGGTGGCTCTGACGCTCGACTATGACCCACGACTGCACTTCTGGCAGGCTCGCCTGCATGACCCGCGTCTGCGCGAAGGAGCGGATTACTATCTTTCTGTACGGTCGCCGATACCGGTGGCGCAGTTGCAGGAACAGTTCCCGCGCCAGTGTAAGGTCGGCAGTCCTGACCATGTGCGTGGGATCGTCAACTCATCCCGCGTGGGTGTACCGCTGATGCCGCTGCGTCATGTGCCAGCCGCCATTCCGCTGCGCCTGGAAAATCAGTATTTCAGTCTCGACCTCTCGCATCCTTTGGCAGCCGAAATGCTCCAGAGCGGGATATGCATGTTTTACGTCCCGGGCATGCTTGGTGAGCCTGAACTTGAACTCTTTGCGGTACTGAGAACATGAGTGAGCGTAAACGCGGCGTTGCCGTGCCTGTTGATATTGACGCACTGCTGCAGGATACCTGGCTTCAGGTCATCAGCCTTCGCCATGGCCCGCTGTTTCAGGAAGGTGAAGGTCGGGTCTTATGGGAACGCTGTATCGCTGATGTAGAGCGCGTTCAGCGTGAACTAAAAGCGAGTGAACTCGATGAAGCCAGCTGTAGGCATATCCTCACTGCACAATGTGCATTGCTTGATGAAGCGGTAAAAGGCCGCGGTGTAGAGGATGATGCCTGTGTGCAGTGGTATGACATTCCTTTGCAGGGACACTTCCTCGGCACGATGGACGCCGGTGACACCTTGTGTGACAGGATGCGCGATGTGCTGCGTGAACCTGCACCAGACAATGCCGTACTGACCTGCTTTCAGCGGGTAATGATGCTCGGTTTTCTGGGTAGTTACCGCTCGCTAAGCGATCCTGAGCGTCAGAAGCTGGTCAGCGCCCTCAATGAACGTGTTACGCCGTTCAGCTATCCGCAGACTCACCCTGTTCTGGCAGAGAGTCGCACCGGACGGGGGACGGGAGGCTGGCTGGCGTCATGGCCCGCTCGTATCGGCCTGAGCGTGATTGTTCTTGCCGCGCTCTGGTGGGGACTGGATCAATGGCTCGATCAGATGCTGCTGACCCTGTTGCCGGGAGTCATAAAATGAGTCCTGTACAACAGCGCGGGCTTGCGCTGTGGGCCGCCCTGCTGAGTGCTGTGGTATGCCTGGCTTTTTTGCCGTTATCCCGGCTGGCTTCAGTGCCCGTTCTGCTGGCGATGATCGGGGTTATCGTCGCGTTCTGGTATATCGCCAGACCTCGTGCGGAGCATGACGCCAGCCTGCGTCTGGATGACCTTCCTGAAACCACTTACCGTCAACCTGTGGTGCTGGTTTGTGGTGATATGCCTCTGACCTGGCCGCAACAGTCACCGGTACTGACCGTCACGCAGGGATGCTGGATCCGCGTTGAGGATCATCAGGATCTGGAGCAGGTTGCCCGTCAGGTACTGTTGCAGCGCCCGGACTGGGGGCGTCAGCTGTCGGTGATGGTCAGTGTCTGTCCGCAGAAACACGTCGACAGCGAAGCCCTGACAAGTCGTCTGTTGGCTTTGCGCTGGCAAATTAGTCAGTTGCGTAAAGAAACGGGACATTCTGTGCCATTGATTCTGAATGGTCAGATAGGCAGTGCGATGACGGATGACATGCTCTGGCAGGCCGCTATTCCGGGTGAAGGGTGGACTGTCTGGCGTGAGTCGAATGCGCCTTGTTCAATTGCCGCATGGGTCACCACCGGCGGTGCGCCTGTGATGCAGCAGCAGGTGCTGATGAATAGCCTGATGAGTTGGTTCCATCAGCATGTCCAGGCGGTATTCATCGATGATAATCCTGATGTTCCGGCCATTGCACCTGCAGCAATGCTGGGGGGAATGGGGCCGATTCTTGCCGGAAGCCTTGCGTCATCGGCCTGGACGGCGTGGTTGTCGCGTCATACCGCCATGCAGCAGGTGTCTGGCTGGCACCCGGTGGGAACGGACAGTACGGTGATCTCCCCACTTCCGGATTTCATCCTGCCACAGCTACCGGAAGGGGGAGGACTCACTCCCCGTGCCCGGACCTGGCGCTGCGTCCTTGGCATTTTCACCCTGGCTGCTATTACCGCGCTGCTTTGTAGTGGCTGGAATAATCGCCAGCTATTGCATCGCGTGAGCTTCGATATTGTCCGTTACGATCGCATTTCTATGGATGACTACGGTCCGAAAGCCGACGCCGTTGCCGTCCTGCACAAGGATGCGGCATTGCTGGATGACCAGGCGCGTAACGGCGTACCGGCCCGATTAGGCCTGGGGCTTTATCAGGGGGAGCGACTCCGGATGCCGGTGCTGGAGGCCATCCGTTCGTATGTTCCTCCGCCCCCCAAACCTCAGCCGCAGCCCAAACCAGTACCGAAAATTGTGCGCCTCGACAGCATGTCGCTGTTCGATACCGGCAGATACGACCTTAAACCCGGTTCGACGAAGCTGCTGGTCAATTCCCTGGTCGGTATCAAAGCAAAACCGGGCTGGCTGATTGTTGTGTCAGGGCATACCGATAACACCGGCAATCCACAACTGAACCAGACGCTGTCCCTGAAACGTGCCGAAGCGGTACGCAACTGGATGCGTGACACCGGCGACGTGCCGGAAAGCTGTTTTGCGGTACAGGGCTATGGCGAAAGCCGTCCTGCCGCAACCAACGACACTCCGGAAGGGCGGGCGCTCAACCGTCGTGTCGAAATCAGTCTGGTACCGCAGGCCAATGCCTGTCAGATACCCGGCAAACACCCGGCGTCATCGCAGGATGATGGCGTCTCAGAAAATAAAACGGAGTAATTAACATGGCAATTCCTGTTTATCTTTGGCTGAAGGACGACGGCGGCGCGGACATTAAAGGGTCTGTGGACGTTCAGGATCGTGAAGGCAGCATCGAAGTGGTGGCACAGCAGCACAACCTGTACATCCCTACCGATAACAACACCGGCAAGCTGACCGGGACCCGTATCCACACGCCGTTCCTGTTCACTAAGGAAATCGACTCCTCCAGCCCGTACCTGTACAAGGCGGTGACCACGGGTCAGACCCTGAAATCCGCTGAGTTCAAGTGGTACAAAATCAACGATGCGGGCCAGGAAGTGGAGTACTTCAACACCAAACTTGAAAACGTCAAGGTGGTGAAAGTGAACCCGGTAATGCACGACATCAAGGATCCTTCTTTCGAGAAGCATAACCACCTTGAGCAGATCGAGCTGCGTTACGAAAAAATCACCTGGACCTACAAAGACGGCAACATCATTCATTCCGATTCCTGGAACGAACGCGCCACCGCGTAATCCTGATGCGGGCAGTTTTTTCCTGCCCGCAGTTTTTTGCTGAGCGCCTGAGACGCGGGTGCTCAGCAAAGAAAACACAACCTGCCTGCCTGACCTTATGCGCTTTGGTGAACAGCGAGGGGCGGTAGCGTGTCCAGGAACCGACAAAGAGAGAATCTCATGGAAAATCCAGCCATCCTGTTACGTCGTCTGAACCCTTACTGCGCCCGCGCGATGGAAGGGGCGGCATCGCTCTGCCAGACCCGTGCCCATGCCGAAATTCTGCCGGAGCACTGGCTGCTGAAGCTGCTGGAGCAAGGCGAGGGGGATCTCACTGTGCTGGCACGCCGCTACGAGTGGGATATGGATGGCATCTGGCAGGATCTGCTCGGCTGGCTGGATAAACAACCTCGCTCCGTGCGCCATCGGCCCCAGCTCTCAGAAGACATCCAGACTCTGATGCAGCAAGCCTGGCTACTGGCCTCACTCAATGGTGAAGAGCACAT
This sequence comes from Enterobacter sp. 725m/11, assembly GCF_011683705.1. NCBI lineage: Bacteria > Pseudomonadati > Pseudomonadota > Gammaproteobacteria > Enterobacterales > Enterobacteriaceae > Enterobacter > Enterobacter sp. 725m/11. The sequence continues at coordinate 27,243 of NZ_JAAQOK010000019.1, forward strand.
TCGCAGCGTCCATCTGCTGATGGCGCTGGTGGAAAAACCAAAACTGGCTCGTTGTGACGGCCTCTGGCCGTTGTTAACGCTTGGCCAGAGCCAGCTGGAGCGCCTGAGACCGTTGCTGGATGCGCAATCGGATGAGCGTCCGGAAATACAGCGCGAAGCTGAGCTGGCACAGAACCACGGCGGTGAAGTGGAGTTTGTCGGGCGTCCGGCTGGTGAGGAAATGGAAGAGGGGGAACTGAGTCCTGCACTGCAGAACGCGCTGGACAAATTCACCCTCGATGTCACCGCCAAAGCGAAGGAAGGGAAGATCGATCCTGTGTTTGGCCGTGACACAGAAATCCGCCAGATGGTGGACATCCTTTCTCGTCGCCGCAAAAACAACCCGATTCTGGTCGGCGAGCCGGGCGTGGGGAAAACCGCACTGGTTGAAGGTCTGGCGCTGCGTATTGCCGAGGGCAATGTGCCTGAATCCCTGAAAACGGTCACTCTGCGTACCCTCGACCTGGGCCTGCTACAGGCCGGCGCGGGCGTGAAAGGCGAGTTCGAACAGCGGCTAAAAAACGTCATCGATGCGGTGCAGCAATCACCGTCCCCGGTCCTGCTGTTTATTGATGAAGCGCATACCATCATCGGCGCGGGCAATCAGGCGGGCGGCGCCGATGCAGCGAACCTGCTAAAACCGGCGCTGGCGCGTGGCGAACTGCGTACCATTGCGGCCACCACCTGGTCTGAATACAAACAATATTTCGAGCGCGACGCGGCCCTGGAGCGTCGTTTCCAGATGGTAAAAGTAGATGAGCCTGATGACGACACCGCCTGTCTGATGCTCCGTGGTCTGAAGTCCCGCTACGCCGAGCACCATAACGTGCACATTACCGACGATGCGGTACGCGCGGCAGTTACGCTTTCTCGCCGCTATCTGACGGGCCGCCAGCTGCCGGACAAGGCGGTTGACCTGCTCGACACCGCCGCAGCACGCGTCCGCATGAGCCTCGACACCGTGCCGGAGCAGCTGACCTGCATTCGCTCGCAGATCACCTCTCTTGAAATGGAGAAGCAGGCATTGCTGGAAGATATTGCTGTCGGCAATCAGAGCCATGGTGAACGCCTGACCGTCATTGAGCAGGAAGAGAACGATCTTATCGTTGCTCTCGACGAGCTTGAAACTCAATACGGGCAGGAACTGAAACTCACCGAACAACTGCTGGAAAGCCGCCAGGACATCTCCCGTCAGAGCGAGACGCACGCGCTGCAGCAGGAACTGCACGGCATGCAGCACAGCAACCCGCTGCTCTCGCTAGATGTGGATGTGCGCACCGTTGCCAATGTGATTGCTGACTGGACAGGCGTTCCGCTGTCATCGCTGATGAAAGATGAGCAGACCGAACTGCTTACCCTGGAAGATGAAATTGGCAAACGTGTGGTCGGGCAGGATGTGGCGCTCGCGGCCATCGCGCAGCGCCTGCGTGCGGCAAAAACGGGTCTTACATCTGAGAATGGCCCTCAGGGCGTATTTCTGCTGGTGGGCCCGAGTGGGGTGGGGAAAACCGAAACCGCCCTGGCTCTGGCGGACGTGATGTACGGCGGTGAAAAATCACTGATTACCATCAACTTGTCCGAGTACCAGGAGCCTCATACTGTTTCCCAGCTGAAGGGCTCCCCTCCGGGCTACGTTGGCTACGGTCAGGGCGGTATTCTCACCGAAGCCGTGCGTAAGCGACCGTACAGCGTGGTGCTGCTCGATGAAGTCGAAAAAGCGCACCGCGACGTGATGAACCTGTTCTACCAGGTGTTCGACCGTGGCTTTATGCGCGACGGTGAAGGTCGTGAAATCGACTTCCGCAACACCGTTATTCTGATGACCTCCAACCTCGGCAGCGACCATCTGATGCAGCTGCTGGACGAACAACCTGAATCCACCGAAGGCGATCTGCACGAACTACTGCGTCCGATCCTGCGTGACCACTTCCAGCCCGCGTTGCTGGCCCGCTTCCAGACCGTGATTTACCGTCCGCTGGCGGAAGCGGCCATGCGTACCATCGTGGAAATGAAGCTGTTACAGGTTAGCAAGCGCTTGCATCGCCACTACGGCCTGACCACGCAGATTAATGAGAGCCTGTATGACGCCCTGACCGCCGCCTGCCTGCTGCCGGATACCGGGGCGCGCAATATCGACAGCCTGCTGAGTCAACAAATTCTGCCGGTGCTGAGCCAGCAGTTGCTGACCCGTATGGCCGACAGACAAAAACCATGGTCGTTACATCTGAGCTGGAGCGAAGAAGAGGGCATTGGCCTGGAATTTGACGTTCAGGAGGGAGTGGACGCATGAGTAATAATCCTCCGTTAAGGTTCAGCCATAACCACCACCTGCTGGCGGTGAAAGGCTGTGAGTCCGCGCTCGACGTGCTGGCGTTTGAAGGCGATGAAGCCCTGAGCACGCCGTTCCGCTACCGTATTGAATTCACCAGCGGTGACCACGCCATCAGTAAAGAGATGATGCTGATGAAAGGGGCTTCCCTGACGCTGCAGGCCCCGGCAGACCAGGGTTACGGCATCAGAGTGCAGCAGGCCGTGCGCACCCTTCAGGGGGTGGTGACCGGCTTTGAACGCCTCGGCACATCAAAAGATGAAACCCGTTATGCCCTGACGCTCCGGCCACGCCTGGCGCTGCTCGACCGCTCGCACCAGAACGCCATTTACCAGGACATGTCGGTCCCGCAAATCGTGGAAAAAATCCTGCGCGAACGTCACGGCATGCGCGGCCAGGATTTTCTGTTCTCGCTCACTAAAGAGTATCCGCGCCGTGAGCAGGTGATGCAGTACGGCGAGAATGACCTGCACTTCATCACCCGCCTGCTGGGTGAGGTCGGTATCTGGTTCCGCTTCACCACCGATACGCGCCTTAACATCGACGTGGTGGAGTTTTACGACAGCCAGCAGGGGTACGAGAAAGGCCTGACGCTGCCGTCGGTGCCGCCGTCAGGCCAGCACTCGCAGGGCGTGGATTCGGTGTGGGGGATGGAGAGCCATCACAACGTGGTGCAGAAGCAGGTCAGCACCCGGGACTACAACTACCGTCAGGCCACGCAGGACATGAACACCGTGGTGGATGCGACCCGCGGGGATGTCACCACGTACGGGGATGCCTACCACTGGGCGGATAACTACCTGACGCCGGGCAGCGCGCATGAACGTAACCCGGCGCCCGAGTCCGGGGCGTTTTATGCCCGGATCCGGCACGAGCGCTACCTGAACGGCCAGACGCGGACCCGGGCCATCACCAGCAGTCCGGCGCTCTCTCCGGGGATGCTGCTCAATGTCACCGGCGGGTATGAAGTGGCGGAGGTGTTTGCGCAGGGCGTGGTCATCACGGCGATGCAGACCCACGCGCGGCGGGATGAAGACTTCAGCCTTCGCTTTGACGGTATTCCGGACAGCCCGGATTTCAGCTTCCGCCCCGAGCCGGGAGAACGTCCGGTGATGGCCGGTACGCTGCCGGCCCGCGTCACCAGTACCACTGAAAATGACACCTACGGGCATATTGATAAAGACGGCCGTTACCGCGTCAACATGCTGTTCGACCGTGATAACTGGGAGACCGGGTTCGAAAGCCTGTGGGTGCGCCAGTCCCGCCCGTACGCCGGCGACACGTATGGCCTGCACCTGCCGCTGCTGGCGGGCACAGAAGTGGCGATTGGCTTTGAGGACGGTAACCCGGACCGGCCGTACATTACCGGCGTGCTGCATGACTCGGCGCACGGCGACCACGTCACCATCCGGAACTACAAACGCAACGTCCTGCGCACCCCGGCGAACAACAAAATCCGCCTTGATGACGAGCGCGGAAAAGAGCACATCAAGGTCAGCACGGAATACGGCGGCAAGAGCCAGCTGAACCTCGGGCACCTGGTCGACAGCGGAAAACAGCAGCGCGGCGAGGGCTTTGAGCTCAGGACGGACAGCTGGGGGGCGATACGGGCGCAGAAAGGGATTTTTATCTCGGCGGACGGGCAGGCCAGGGCGCAGGGCCGGGTGCTTGAGATGCAGGCGGCGGTCAGCAATCTGGGGGATGCGCGGGCGCAGATGCAGGCGATATCGGATGATGCACAGACGGCGACGGCGAACCCGGCAGACCTTCAGGCGCAAATTACGCTGCTGGAGCAGCAGCTGACGGACCTGAAAAAATCGGTGCTGCTGATGAGCGCCCCGGACGGTGTGGCACTGACCAGCGGACAGCATCTTCAGGTATCGGCCGGCCAGAACCTGATTGCCACGGCCGGTAAAAATGCAGACGTCAGCGTGGTGAAAAATCTGTTCATCGGGGTGGGCAATGCCCTGAGCGTGTTTGTCCGCAAGCTGGGTATCAGGCTTATCGCGAACCAGGGGCCGGTGCAGGTACAGGCGCAGAACGATCTGATGGCACTGCTGGCACGCAAGGAAATCAGCATTGTCAGTACGGAAGATGAAATCAAAATCATCGCGAAGAAGAAGATCACGCTGAACGGTGGCGGGAGTTATATCACGCTGGATGCGAATGCGATTGAAGCGGCGACGCTCGGGGATTACCGGACACGGGCGGGATTTTATGACCGGCAGCAGAAGGCTTCAGCGAAACCTTCATTTTTAACGTTCCCCGTACTGGATGCGTCAGAGCCCGGCACAGACCACGGTAAATCAGATACAGACGAACAGGGAAGCGGAAAGGAACAGCCTGATAATCACCAACATCAACAACCCGAGGCTGGAAAACAAAGTTTGCGTTTTGCATTCCCTGGTGCCGATAGTGTAAGCCAAAGTATGGACTGGATGACAAATCAGCCGTACAACATTACTGACAGTAATGGGAAAATCCTGTCGACTGGCACGGTAGATAGTTCAGGTCGCTTCCCGAAAATAGTACTTCCTGAAAGCGATACATTAAATTTAATCATTGGGCGAGAAACCTGGAGTAAAGAAGACCTTTCTGTTTCATCAACTGAAGACGAAAGTATGGTTTTTTTGGGAGATGAAGAAACTGATGCCGATTTTTATTTAAGTGAAGTGGATTCTGAAGGTGATAGAGCATCAGCATTGACTGAATCAATGATTGCAACTTTATTAAATTTAACAAAGGCTAGTTGATAATGTTAAGTATGCTTAAGAAAATTATATTGAGTATGGCTATCTTATTTTATAACTCCGGTGCAAATGCTGCATGTCTGAAAGAGGGGGATAAGGTTGTACTCTCAGGAGTGATGAAAGAAGAGTTGTTTTACGGTCCCCCTAATTGGGGAGAAGATAGGGAACATGACGAAAAATTACTTTACTGGATCCTGCATTTAGATAGCCCGCTAAAGTGCGTGATTGATGCTAATACAGAGCAAAAAGGTTGGGACAGCAATGTTCAGCTCATTATTATCGGTGACGATTATAAAACCAAGCGCAATTTACTAAATCAGCATGTCACTGTAGATGGAAATGTTATGCTTGCTGTCACAGGCTATCACATGACTTCAGTTTTACTAAAAGACAGCAGTTTTAAACCAACGGAAAAAAATAAAAAGGATGATGTATGAGATTTGTAAAAGCGACATACCATCTTGAAACCAAGACGGTTGAGTACGAAGCTGGTGATGGAACACGTTTGCTAAAAACTGCAGGGACATTAAATTGGAGATTTAACAACCCCGGGAATATTATGGCATTACCTGATGCAGGTAAGCAAAAAGGGCGGATAGGTGCTGGGACTGTATATAACCCGAAAGAAAATACATTTGCGATTTTTTCTAGCATGGAAGTAGGGGAGCGTGAAAAATGTGCATTATTGAAGGGAAAATATCGAGACAATACTATATCAGAGATGATGTCGCAGTATGCACCAGAAGCTGCAGGCAATGATCCCGTAGCTTATGCCAATTTTATAAGCTCAGAGAGTGGAATTGCAAAAGATAAAAAAATATCTGATTTGAATGATAATGAATTCGGCAAAGTTGTGGATGCAATCAGTAAAAAAGAAGGTGGCCTGAAGCCCGGAACTGAAAAATGGGTGTATGTGACAAATGTGACTGTTTCTGATGGCTCCCGACCAGTTGCAGATGTGCCATTTAAAGTGACACTAGGAAGCACTACCTACGATTGGAAAACAGATGCTTATGGTAAGCTCAAGACAATCATCCATACGAAACAAGGAATGGCTATTGTCCTCAAATATACTAATTCTGCAGGAAAAGAGGATGTTGTTTATTCAGCTGTTGCTGGGGATGAAACGAAAAATATACTGCTCACAAGAAACTTTTCACAATTCGCTGCAAAAACACTAGCCGAAAGCCCAAAAGTTCCACGAGAGAAGAGTACTCAGGAGCCGATAGAGTACATAGTTATGTCAGGAGACACCCTCTCGAAAATTGCCGAACGTTATAAGACAAGTACTGATGAAATGGCTAAAAATAATAATATAAAAGATGTAAGTAAGATCTTCCCCGGCCAGCACTTGACGATTTATGGTGTCAATACTAGTGGCCCTTCAGTATATATAGTTTCACCGGGTGATACACTGGCAATAATAGCGGCGAAAAACGGTGTGAGTGTAGATGATATCGCACGACAGAATAATATATCGGACCCTAATAAAATATACCCGGGGCAATCCCTTTCTATTAGCACAAATGGCAGTAATGCTGCTGGTGAGACTGAGAAACCAGCAGTCAGTTCTCCAGCATCAAAATCAGTGAATAAAAGACGAAAAAATAGCGGTATAAATACCAATAAAAAAACGCTAGAATCGGTTGGGGGAAAGAATTCTGGAAATCCAATAGCTCTACTTCCTCATGACCAGAGAGAGGCTCCGTGGATGAATATTGCACTGAGTGAGGCCAGGAAATGGCATGGAACTAAAGAAGACTCTATTACCAGCAATTATCATGCATTAATAGGTCATAAATGGATAAAAAATCTAGTTGGGACATTAAATGCCTGGTGTTCGTCTTTTGTGAATTATTGTTTTCAAGAAAGTGGGTATCATAAAACAGTTCCAGATCCATATCGTGCCATTTCGTTTTTTAAAGATAGCAATAACTTTTTTGAAATCAAAAAACCTATCTATGGATGTGCCGCATCATCAGGACATCACGCAACCTTTGTATATGGTCAGTCTAAATCTGGAAAATTAATTTGTTTGGGTGGGAATCAGGGGGATACAATAAAATTTTCATCCTATAATGATTTGAGGTTTTTTTTACCGGTGGCATATAAAGGATATTACGAGTCAACTGTACAAAAAGAATTAGAGATCTTTGATGTAGATGAACTCAATGAAATGATTGGTATTAATTATAAAACAACTGGACGTGAGAGTACAAGATGATTCTAACAAACAAAATAAGACTAGCATTATTTCTGATAACTTTACCCGTAATTAATAGTTTTGCATCTACTTTTACCAAGGAGTTTGATCGAATTGATGGTGTCCATAAGGTGAGAATCGATATTCAAGAAGAAAATATTGGGGGCATTAAAAGTTCAAAAATAACCGCTTCGGAATATGTGAACAACAAAAAAATATGGAGTCTTGTAGATTATGTAAACAAATGCCAGCTTGATATAAATATGGCGTTGATTAAGGACTCATTCGAGATTAAGAAAATTAATGACTCATTAGATACAGTATTGTTTGCTTATACCATAGGTTGTGTGGGCGGCCTCGATCCAGTTGCTGTAAAATATTTTGCTTATGAAAATGGTGTGAAGCATTCTCTTCGAGGAGAAGAACGGATGATTACGCCTGTTGGGGTAATTGATGATAATGTTAGACCACTACCAGATACTAATTTGAAAAATAATATTCTATTGCATAAATACATGCTCAACAATTGGTGTAAAGCATCAACAGTTGTTCTGAAATAGATATGTTTTGATTAAATATTTAATAAATCTAGTGGGCCAAATGAAATTAGTGACAGTGGTGAAGTGGAAACTAATTGTTGCTTTTAAATTTGTATTATTCCAAACAGTTATGGGGTTTTATTTCCACAACTAAAGTAAATTAGAATCTTATTATTTCTAGCCTAAGTCTGCGAAAGATGAAGAAGGTGGGGCATGAACAATTTTAGAATTATAATTGTGTTACTGTTGCTGTCATCTTGAGTGCTTGCAGGGTACCCCGGTGGAATATCCTTACGTGAGAAAATGAATGTCATATACACTTAAACATCTGCCAGAACGCTATCCCAGACCTAATTCTCTGAATTTCTCTCGTTGGCTTATTGCTCTGGTTGCCATGCTTTCGGTCAGTGTTATCTTAATGCGTATATTTGGGCGTTATGTTGAAAATCTGTATTTTTGGAAATTGGCTATAGGTTTACCTGTTGCTTTATGGAGTGTCTTGTTTTTTTCTCGTTTGCTTCTTTGGGCTTTACAGGATAGTAAAGCAAACGCTTTTGACAAACAGCGAGAGCAGTGGATCCTCCAGGAAACCCGTAAGGCACGGCGTGTACTACAGGTGCTGAATGCAGCATTTATTACCGGCCACTCATCAGTTAATCAGAAAGATGCGGCTATTGCTATGCAAAACAACGATAGCATTATTGTTTCACAGGTCGACCGAGATGGTAATGAAAGCACAAGAATGAGCCAGGTTGCTTCCAGCCCACATGACTTGCCAGAATTCGTGATAACTAACATTTTTTCGCAGTTGATTGCTGACATTCCTTTTGCACAAATTCCTGAGAAAGTCCCACTGGTTGTTTTTTTTGATATAACAACATCTCTGCCCCTTGGGAATATTCGTCATTACTGGGACGAGGCCTGGCAAAAGAATAATATTCCCCATCCTGTTGAATATGGTGAAGGGAGTGGACTCAGCGTAATTGACCGCTGGTTGAATATACGTATTACAGATAATGCAATGCTATTGATTGTGGGGCTCCAGTTTAATCCTTCCGATTCTGACAATACAGCTGAGGCCGGTGTAGCACTGCTTTTGGGCAACCGCCTGACACAGGATGCACTCGACCCTCTCGCGTTGCTGCACCGTCCAGATGCTTCCCCTCCAGGTGAACTGAGCGAGGGGATGAACATGGCCGCCTGGAACGTCCCGCTCAAAGGAAATATCGTGAAAAATTTATGGCTTGCCGGGCTGACGGGTGGGCAGCATGCAGAAGTGATCGCGTGCCAGAATGCACATCCTGCGCAGTCTGTAGCGGACGACTCCGTCATTTCACTCGACAGGTCTATGGGACATGCCGGTGCCGCAGCCCCCTGGCTGGCCATCGCGGCCGCCACTGAAATAGCCCGACAGACACAGTCTCCACAGATGATTATCTGCGGTGATACGACACAGAATGTGCTGTGGAGCACGCTTATTACTCCGATTGCTTCCCGACAGGAGATGGATCCGTGAAGCTACCTTTTTCTTTTGCACCAAAGACTACGGAAGGCCGCTATCTTTCTGTCGTATTTATTCTCTTTTTACTTTTTGCCGTAATGACGTTTATGGTCTGGAAGCATCCAGATATGGCAGGGCTGGAAGACGGTAGCCAGCAGCAGATTTACTGGCTTATTGGCGGGGGCTGCACTACCGGATGCATATCTGCCATGCTGGTTTTACTCCTGTTGCAGGCTCTCAGTGGTGGCAAAAAGGAATTTGATGCTCTCATCAACAAAACTAAGGGTGATGACGAGAAGAAACGGGAGAGTGAAAAAGCTCCTGTATCTCCGGCAGTGCTGATGTCTGCCAGGATACGTGCTCATCTGCGTACGCGTATCGGTCTTTACTGGCGTGGCAAAGCCCACCTGTTGTTGATAACCGGCGACGAAGCCGCGATAGAGCAACTGGTTCCCGGCCTGCAGCAAAACCAGTGGCTTGAAGGCAACCGTACCGTTCTGATTTATGGCGGGAGCCTGACGACTGAACCGGACAAGGAAAAATACACCGCGTTGCGTAAGCTGCGTCGTGGACGCCCGCTGGACGCGATTGTCCGCATCATGCCGCCGTCGCTTAACCTGACCCCACAAATCAGTGACAACGATTTACGCGGGCTGGAAAAAATCAGCGAACTTCTCTGTTATTCCGTACCGGTCTGGCTGTGGCAACTCTGCGACAGCAAATGGTCACAGGCCACACGTCCTGAGCAGCCAGTGGGGGCAAGCTTTTCACTGCGCGCAAAAGAAGACGATGTTATCCGCCAGCTTGAGCTGATGCTGCCGGCCCTGCGGGCGCAGGGGATGAGTCAGGTCGCGGAAAACAACCGCCACGACTTCCTGCTGCGTCTGGGCCAGCATCTCAAAGACGGCGGTATCGCCCGCTGGGCTCAGCAACTGCTGCCATGGCTCTCTGTCTCTCAGCAGCGCGTTCCACTGCGGGGCCTGATGTTCAGCCTGCCGGGGAAGCAACCCGCGGAGACGTCAGAGGAAACTGCCGGAACGGAGAAATATATCCCGGAATCACAACGCCATACCCTGACCCTGCCGGTGACATGGCAGGGTATCGTTGACGACTGCACCCGTGTGCGTGGCCGCCGTGTCGGTATGGCGTGGGAAAGAACGCTCGCCTGGACGCTAATGGCGATGATTGGCGTCTGGGGGGCGGGAACGCTGCTGTCGTTTGCGGTTAACCGGTCACAGATAGTCTCAGTTGCGCAACAAGCCCGTGCCCTGGTGGAACACCCTTCCGTATCGGACTACCAACTGACGGCACTCCATGACCTGCGAAACGACGCCGGTCGCCTGCTGCATAATGTTGAGGAGGGCACGCCATGGTATCAGCGCTTCGGGATTGACCATAACCAGCAACTGCTCAGTGCGATGCTGCCCTGGTATGGTGTGGCGAACAACCGCCTGATACGCGACCCGGCGAACGCCGCCCTGGCGCAAAAGCTTACAGCGCTGGTCAGTTCAGCGCCAAACAGCGACCAGCGGGCGCAGCTGGCGAAACCGGGCTATGACCAGCTGAAAGCCTGGCTGATGATGGTTCGTCCGGATAAAGCCGACGGTGCATTTTACGCGCAAGCGATGAAAACCGTGCAGCCGACGCGTATGGGCATCTCAACCGGGCTATGGCAGAGTCTGTCGCCGGATTTATGGGCTTTCTACATTAACGAATTGCCAAAGCAGCCACAGTGGAAAATCACCCCGGACGCGCAGTTGGTCAGCCAGAGCCGTCAGGTGCTGTTGCAGCAAATTGGCCACCGCAATGCAGAAAGTACCCTGTATGAGAACATGCTCAAATCCGTACGCCGTAATTTCGCCGATGTGTCTTTGGAGGACATGACCAGCGGTACCGATGCCCGTCGGCTGTTCACCACCGAAGAAGTGGTGCCGGGTATGTTTACCCGACAGGCCTGGGAAGGCGGTATCCAGCAGGCCATTGAGAAGGCGGCAACCTCGCGCAAGGATGAAATTGACTGGGTATTGAGCGATTCCCGCAAAGCCGTATCGGCGGATCTCTCCCCGGAAGCGCTCAAAGCGCGCCTGACAGAGCGTTACTTTACTGACTTTGCCGGCAGCTGGCTGAACTTCCTCAACAGCCTGCGATTAAATCCAACAAACAATATTGCCGATGTCACCGACCAACTGACGCTGATGAGCGATGTCCGCCAGTCGCCGCTGATTGCCCTGATGAATACACTCGCCTGGCAGGGGCAGACCGGCCAGAAAAGCGAAGGCCTCTCAGACTCAATCATCAAATCGGCTAAAGACCTCGTAGGCGGGAAAGACAAACCTGCGATTGACCAGTCAGCGTCAGGCCCACAGGGACCTCTGGATGAAACCTTCGGCCCGCTGCTTCAGCTTCTGGGTAAAAACAACGGCAGTAACGTCATGTCGGCTGACAACTCTCTGAGCCTGCAGACCTATCTGACCCGTATCACCCGCGTGCGCCTGCGCCTGCAGCAGGTGGCCAGCGCCTCAGACCCGCAGGAGATGATGCAGACCCTGGCGCAAACCGTATTCCAGGGCAAAAGTGTGGATCTGACCGACACCCAGCAGTACGGCAGCCTCATTTCGGCAAGCCTTGGCGAAGAGTGGAGCGGTTTTGGCAGCACTATGTTTGTGCAGCCTTTGACCCAGGCCTGGGAGACCGTGCTTCAGCCGTCGGCAGCAAGTCTGAATGACAAATGGAGTCGCTCAGTTGTGGCTAACTGGCATACGGCATTTGACGGGCGCTTCCCGTTCGCCGCGAGCAAGAGTGATGCCTCTTTGCCCATGCTGGCCGAATTTATACGTAAGGACAGCGGGCGTATTGAACGCTTCCTGACGACTGAACTCAGCGGTGTGCTGCATAAAGAGGGCAGTCAGTGGGTGCCGGATAAGATTAACAGCCAGGGGTTGAGCTTTAACCCAACGTTCCTGCGGGCGATTAATCAACTGAGCGGGCTGTCAGACATTCTGTTTACCGATGGCAGTCAGGGCATTAGCTTCGAGCTGCAGGCGCGCCCGGCACCGCAGGTAGTGGAAACTCAGTTGACCATTGATGGTCAAAAGCTGCACTACTTTAACCAGATGGCCGACTGGCAGTCCTTCCGCTGGCCGGGAGACACATACAAACCAGGAACAATGCTGACCTGGACCTCGGTCAACGCCGGAGCGCGTCTGTTTGGGGATTACAGCGGGACCTGGGGCTTTATTCGCTGGCTGGATCAGGGCAAGCGGCAGCAGCTTGACCGCAGCCAGTGGATGGTAAGTTTCACCGCCCCGGATGGTCGTACTCTGCAATGGGTACTGCGTTCACAGCTGGGCAGCGGGCCGCTGGCATTACTGGCACTGCACGGCTTCACGCTGCCGGATCAGATCTTCAGCGTTGACAGCGCGGCCACGGCTCAGGCGCTGATGGCCAACACGGAAAATAGTGACATGGATGGAATCGAATAATGAGCACTCTTCAGAATCTGGTTGCCGCCTGTCAGGCGGACGAAATTGAACTACGACAGCAGGCGCAGGTACGAACAGAAAGCTGGCGGCCCTGGCTTGCCCCTGTCAGCGACACCAATCCTACAGGGGAAGATCCGGGTTATGACGATGATTTCCAGCGTATCAGAGAGGAGGTGAATAAACTCTCCGGCATCGATACCGGGCTGATTTGTACGCTTGCCGAAAAATTGCTGACCACTACCGCCAAAGATATCCGGATTGCCACCTATTACTGCTGGGCGCGTTTGCACCAGGACGGGGAAACCGGCTTTGCCGAAGGGCTTGAACTGCTGGCAGGATTGCTGCAGCGCTACGGAGTTCAGCTTCATCCGCAGCGGGAGCGAAGCCGTAAGCCGGCGCTGGAGTGGCTCGCAGGCTCTCGTCTGCTCGACAGCCTCTCCCTCTGGCCGGAAGTAGTGCGCAGCGATGCTCAGCGCACTGCCGGTGCGCTGTTGCTCATCCGCGACAGTCTGGAGACAGAGCCGGAAACGTCACGGCCAGAACTGAATGCGCTGTTCAGCGCGCTGGAATCCCGCCTGATGAAGGCTGGTGGCGTAGATGCTTTGGTTCCTCAGAACGCCAGTGACTCGTCTCAGCCACAGATCTTATCGCACGTGACAGAACCTGATGCGCCCGTCCTGAGCCGCATTACGTCCGGTCAGGATTTACTGGCCCAGGCCCGGACCCTGACGGGTTATCTGCGTGAGCAGCCCGATGGATGGCTTGCCGCACACCGGCTGATGAAAAGCCTGCGTCATGACACGCTGAGCGCTATCCCGGCTCCTGATGCAGAAGGGAAAACGCGCATCGAACCACCGCGGGCTGACCAGCGGACCATGCTCAAACGTCTGTACCTGCAGCAGAGCTGGCTGGAGATACTGGAGCACGCGGACAGCACTTTCTCCCGTGGCGCCAACCACCTCTGGCTGGATTTGCAGTGGTATATCCACCAGGCCCTGATGAAATTGGGGCAGGATGTACTGGCTGATATCATCGCCGCTGACCTGAAAGGATTGCTACGCCGCCTCACCGGGCTTGAAACGCTGGCCTTTAATGACGGTACGCCGTTTGCTGATGAGGTCACGCTGAACTGGATAAATCAGAGCGTGCTGGACGATATGTCCGGCTGGCGTGATGAGCGAGTCAGTACTGCCAGTGAGACGGACAACGATATTCTGACCCTCGAGCAGGAAGCGCTTGAGAAGGCGGACACGGATGGCCTGGATGCCACACTTCACTGGCTGCAGACTCTCCCGGGCAACGACTCCACGAAAGACAAATGGCTGCTGCGCTTGCTAATGGCCCGCGTGGCGGAGCAGAAGGGCAAAAATGAACTGGCCCTGCATCTGCTGGGGGAACTCGATGGCGCTGCACAGTCCATCACCCTCACGCAGTGGACCCCAGCGCTGCTATTTGAAGTCAAATCGCGCCGTCTCAGACTGCTGCGCATGAAAGCCACCCGCAGCGAAACCGATAAATCTCGGCTTCAGCCCGAGATGGATCAGCTTCTGGCCGGTCTGATTGCGCTTGACCCGGCAGGCAGTGCGGTGCTTTGCGGGTAACCAGGACTGAATTCAGCGAAAAGGAAAACGTATGCCAGTAAAAGGCTTTTATCTGGTGCAGGGTGACAAAACAACCTGTGGCGGGAGAATTATCACGGGCGCAGAAGATCACACTCTGTTTGGTAAACCTGTTGCCCGGGAACAGGACGGCGTGACCTGCGGTAAATTTGTAGGAATTTACAAGGTAGCCGGTGGCATCGATAACGATATCATTCACGGCAGACGAATGGCCGGGACTCTCGACAGCTACAGTTCATGCCCCTGTAAGGCAAAGTTTATTCCGTCGATGATGGATGATACGTACGAGAAGAGTTCGGCTGGTGCAATTTCAACTGCAGGAGGCGCTGGAAAGACATCGTATCTGGCTGGCTCACGGGCTGATACGATGTTTGCTCCTGGCAATGATAGTAGCCAGTCTGGTCAAAATGACCTTGCGGGAGTGTGTATTGCAGAACCGAATGAACTGAGTGATGGCGTTTTCCTCTGGACAGAAACCCAAGGTGCAGGACATGTTTTCGTTTCAATACACATTAATAATATGATCCATGTGTTCACCTATGGAAGATATGATCAGGAAGGATTTAGTCCTGTAGGTGAAGGCGTGTTGATTAAATATTCCGGCGAAAGAGCGGTAGGGTTTTACATAAAAGAACTTTATCGGATGAGGGCGTCAGTTTTTAAAATACTGGACGTCGATGAATCCAACACGCTATCAATATTTAATGCTTTATGGGCATCCAGCAGCGTTCACCCTGATGGAAAAAATACTAGTGCGGAAATAAAAGAAGATGGACGCGTTATTGATAGATATAACCTGGCAGTGAACAACTGTACTACAACATCAGTAACGGGACTTAAAAAAGCAGGTACAGGAATATTTGACGTGAGACTGCTATACTCTTTGGGTTATAGTGAAGACTTTGCGATTCCATCGTCTTTGAATGCTTATTTGGAGGATTTAGCTGTAAATCCAGCTGATATGCGAATAGTTAGAATGACTGACGAATTTATGGGCAACTATCATAACGCTTCAGATTATAAGGAAATTGAAGGTGCAGGCAGCGGTAATGAAACTGCCGGGGCAATAGGCAAAGGAAGTGGGCTCACAGGAAAAGGCTCGAGCGGTTATGCCCCCACAACATTCAGCCAATCCCAGGGAATTGAGAATGATTAAGCGTCTACTGCTAGCTTTTGTGCCTGTAGTTTTGTTTTTACTGGTCAGTACAACAATTCTTTCCCTTTCACTCATGGATATCAAATACACTTTTGAAACCGTGTTAATTGGAACAAGTTTGGATTATTTGGTTGACGAAACCTACTCCATGGTTTGGCTGTTTTATGGTTCTTCGAATATTGCTTTTGTTGTTATTTATATTATCTCTCTTATGGTGTTTAAGCGAGTAAGCAAGAAATATTAGTCGATACCATATCAATAAGTTGCAGGCTGTCATGGCTTCCCTTTATCCCTAACACTGTTAAACATTCAATCATATTGGTTATCTATGGACGACTTAACCCTGCGTTACTACGACGCTGAAATGCGCTACTTGCTGGAAGCCGGCGAAGAATTTGCCCGCGCTCACCCCGAGCAGGCAGCAATGCTCAACCTCGATAAAGCTGGCGCGCGCGACCCGTACGTGGAACGCCTTTTTGAGGGCTTTGCCTTCCTGATGGGGCGATTGCGTGAAAAGCTTGATGACGACCTGCCTGAACTGACAGAAGGGCTGGTCAGCCTGCTCTGGCCGCATTACCTGCGCACCATACCGTCGATGTCGGTGGTGGAGTTCACCCCTGAGTGGCGTGAGATGAAAGAGCAGATGCGCATCGTCAAAGGCTTTGAGGTGAACTCAAGGCCGATCGGTGAGAAGGGCACGCGCTGTCGGTATACCACAACTAAAGAGATTACTCTCCAGCCGTTGTCGCTTGAGCACGTCCGCCTGTCGACTGACCCTGACGGGCGTTCGGTTATTAGCCTGCGGTTTAACTGCAGCCATCTCGCCGACTGGAGCCGTATCGATCTCAGCCAGCTCCCGTTCTACTTCAACGCAGACGCACCACTAGCCTGCGCCATGCATGAAGCCTTTACCATGAATACGGCGCGCCTGTGGCTGCGGATGCCGGGTGATATAGACAGAAGACCGCTTGACGGCTATTTCGCCGTGCTGGGATTTGACGATGATGACGACCTTTGGCCGAAGGGGAGCAGTAGTTTTAGCGGCTATCAGCTGCTGCTGGAGTACTTCACCTTCCGTGAGAAATTCATGTTTACCGGCTTGCGTGGACTGGAGACCGTAGTCTTTCCGGCTGAACTCCCCTGGTTTGAAATCGACGTGGTGCTGGCAGAACGCTGGGAGCATGATTTCAGCTTTACCGAAAAGCATCTGCGCCTGAACTGTGTGCCGGTGATCAACCTGTTCCCGCTGGAATCTGACCCGCTGACGCTCAACTCCCTGCAGACCGAATACATGCTGCGACCGATGCGGGTGCAGGACGGCCATACTGAGATTTACTCTGTGGACTCGGTGATGTCATCCAGCCAGCATACCTACGTGCCATTCTCGAGCTTCCGTCACAAAGGCGGCATGATGCGTCATGAAGCCCCGGAATATTATTATCACACTCGTGTGCGGCGCGGCCCGTCAGGCCTGTACAACACCTGGCTTATTCTGGGCGGCGAAGCGTTTGATAACCACACGGTACCAGAAGATGAAAGCCTGTCCCTGACGCTCACGGGCACAAACGGCCAGCTCCCGCGGCGAGCGCTCCAGAGCACCGTGCTCGATACAGTGATGAAAACGACTTCAGCCAGTATTGCCGTGCGTAACCTGTGTGCGCCGACGCTGCCCTGTTATCCCCCGGCGCAGGATCGCTTTCACTGGCGTGTGCTGAGTCATCTTGGCAGCGGCTTCCTGTCGATGATGGACAATGCCGACGTGCTGCGCGGCACGCTGGCGCTGTACGAGTGGACTGACAGCGAGATGAACCGCCGTCGTCTGGAGGCGATTATCGACGTGAAGCACAGTGAAACGGAACGCTTTGAGCAGGGGTACCTGGTGCGCGGGGTGCAGATTGAGGTGACGTTGGACAGCTACGGCTTTGCCGGGCGTGGCGACATCTGTCTCTTCGGCGAGATGCTAAGCCGCTTCTTCGCGCTCTACACCGATATCTATCTGTTTAACCGCCTGATTATCATTCTGCAACCGACCGGAGAACGCCTGGAATGGCAAGAGAAGCACAACCGCCGTATTCCCGGCTGAGCCCACGGCTGGAGGCGGATCTTCACCGCATTAACTTTTACCGTTTCTGTCAACTGCTGGAGAAGCGCAATCCAGGTAAGCCGTTGATGGGCTCGACCAGCCATCCCGCAGATGACCCGGTACGTTTTGCACCGCACTCGGGGATGGGATTCCCATCCAGTGAGCTAAAGGCTGTCGAGTATGCCGAGGATGATGACAGCAGACCACCGCTCATCCGCACAACCTTTATGGGGATGTACGGTGTCGACTCACCTCAGCCGACAGCCTATCTCGATGATATCACTCAGCGTCGTGAAGGGTATGAAGCGCTGCAGGGTTTTCTGGATATCTTCAGCCATCGCATCCTGACGCAGTTTTACCGCATCTGGCGCAAATACTCCTATCCCGCAACGTTTGAGCCGGGGGGAACGGACAGCATTTCACAGTCGCTGCTGGGGCTGGTAGGGCTGGGCATACCGGGAACCGCAAACCACATTGCCACCCCGGTTTCCCGCTTTCTGGCGTTACTCGGGGTTCTGCAGCAGCCGGGCAAAACCCAGGAGGGGATGCAGGCCCTGGTGACACTGCTGGCCCCGGATACTCTCGTGAAGGTCAGTCCATACTGCCTTCGACCGGTGGAGGTCAGTCAGCAACTGGGCTTCTACGGTGATGACGATTTTCAACTGGACGGCAATACCCCGCTGGGTGACGAAGCAATGGATGCCAGCAGCCAGTTGCTGGTTGCGCTCGCGACGGAAAACGAACAGGAGGCGCAGGGCTGGAAGCCGGACGGCCAGCTGTATCAGGATTTCCTGGTCATGCTCCGGGTGTACCTGGGCTGGCGGTTCAAGGCCAGAATTACATTGACCACTTCAGTCCGGCTGCTGGCCGTTCCACCGCTGGGCGAAAGCCCTTTCTGGCTGGGAATGAACGGTGTGCTGGGAGTAGAGGGTGATACTCTTTCGGATGAAATACCCGATACCTTTACGACAGAACTGGGTGATTACCGCGGGCTGGAGCCTGCGAAACCGCAACAAGGAAATCGACGTGTTACCTACAAGTTTAATTAAGACCATGCGCTGGATTATACCTTTTATGGCGATTAGCCTGACAGGCTGCGGCGTGGCGCAGAGCGTCACCGACGGCACCAAATCGGCGTTTAATTCTGTGTTCTATAAAAAGATTAAAATACTGCATCTGGATTTCACTGCACGTGAGGCGCTGAACATTGATGCCCGAGAAAGTAATCCGCTTTCTGAACCAGTCGTGGTGCGGGTTTACCAGCTTAAAGATCGAAAAATCTTTGATAAGACGGTTTATATGCAACTGCTTCAGGATGATAGCAGCATTCTGAAAGGCGATATGCTAGCGAGCCGTGATGTCGTGGTAAAACCAGGCGGTGATGCAAGCCTTGATATGCCGATGGAAGAAGCTGCGCAGTTTGTGGCTGTGGTGGGGCTGTTCCGCCATCCGGATGAGGTCAACAGCACCTGGAAGCAGGTTATTAAACGCAGCGACCTGGATCCGGATAAACCGCGTACTCTGGAAGCTGGCGAGAATCATCTGACGCTGCAACCGCTTAAGGACAACTGATGCCCCACGGACATAACACGCCTTCACTGTATGAAATGCTAACCGGAAACTTTTCCGGTGGCCTCAACCTCAACCAGGTGAGTGAAGAAAATCAGGTCATCCTCTCAGTGTTGGATAATATGCAGCGCGTTCTCAACTGTCGCGCCGGCACGCTCGCGCATCTCCCTGACTTCGGCTTGCCCGATATGACGAAAATCCTTCAGGGTATGCCTGGGACGGCCCATGAACTTATGAGCACGCTGTCGACTGTCTTGCTCAAATATGAACCTCGACTGAAGAAGATAGATGTTGTTCTGCTGGACCAAAAAGTTCCAGGCGAACTGCGCTATGCCATTGACGCTGAACTCAAGGGGATTGGCCTGGTGCGCTATGGCACTGAGTTTATGCCCGAAGGACGGGTTCTGTTGAGGCACCTCAGGCAACAGCAGTACCTCGATACCACAGCCCGTATTTAAGGCCAGGAAACACTATGTCAGTAAAATCACAATTCATAAAAAAACTGCAGGCCAGTCAACCTTCACCCGTTCCTCCAGTCAGTAAAACTCAGGCAGATATTGCAGCGTTTCGCCTGCGAATGGAGCAACTTCAGCAGCAGATGGATGAGTGGCTCACAGGTACCGGACTGAATGTGAGCACTGTCTCTGCTTCCGTTTCGGACCTGCTGGTGGAGGGAGGGGCTTTTGAGATTTCCGGTATTGTTCTTCGTTATGACAGTCGGGCGGTAAAGTTTATGCCGATCTTTCTGTATGGACAGGGCGTCGCCGGTTGTGTCGAGGTGACTTTCTGTTCCGGAGAAAATGTTATTTCTCAAGGGCGGCTCTTTATGCGGGTAGGGGGGGGAAGTGACTGGATCTTCACTCCCCCTGATACACCATCTCGGTCAGGACAATTATTTGATGAAGGTATTTTTTTCGGTCTGATTTTAGCGCTGTTGCCATAGCGATAACATTATTTCATCAACTGACGAAATCAACTGACACGAATATGCAGGCCCTCCAGAATGACTATAGATATAACGTTAAAAACCGGCGGCGACCCGCGCACGCTTCCGGATTATGCCGCCCTTCGCGATGAACTGAGTAAATTAAGCCATCCCGCTCGACCGGACGTGAACTGGGTATACGTTGAAAAACGCTGCCTTTCATTATTCGAGCAAAACGGTGTCGAGTTGCAGACTGCAGCCTGGTACACCCTCGCCCGTACGCAGCAGTCTGGAGTCGCTGGCCTGAATGAGGGGCTGGCGATCCTGGAGGCTCTGATTAGCCACCAGTGGGAGGTTTTCTGGCCGCATTCGCAACACGTGCGAATGGAAATCCTTAGCAGCCTGAGCCAGCGCCTGCAGCAACTCATGCGTATGCTCACTTTGGATGACAGCAATCTGAGTGAGCTATATAACGCTGAAGCGTTGCTTTCCAGGCTGGGGGCGGTGCTCCAGACCCTTGAGCTTAAACACCTTAGCCAGTTCGAGACATTACGAACGGTGATACATTCTAATGCGGCAAGACTGGAAAAAAATCATGGAATGACAGATTCGCATGAGATGAAGCCCGACAGGGAAGCGCCTTTGGAAAAGGATGAACCGATCCAGGCGGTGAAAAGGGTATATGTTGTCCAGCAGAAAAATGAGCCGAACGGTGAGGAACCTGTGATGCCCTCCCGGATTGCCGGGCAGTGGAAGCCCTTTGTCGCCGGGATGTGTTCTGCGCTGGTGGCCTGCGTCGCCGTAGCGTGGGGAGGGGGCTTTCTGTCCAGACCCGATCCCTTAACGACTCAGGCCATTGCCTCACTGGCGCCGTTACCTGAAGTGCTTACACCTGTTCAGCAAGACGCGTTAACGCAGCGAGGAACGTTACCGTCTACGTTTATCTCAGATACGCAGCAGCAGCTTACACGGCTGGATAAACTTTCTCCTGACTGGAATATTTCCTACAGCCTACAGCTGTTAAAGCAGCTCCAGACATTACGGCCCGAAGAGGCTAACGCGCTGATAATACAGTGGCAAAAAAAGTTTAACGCGACGGCGTTGCCTGTAGACGCAATGAACAGCTGGTATCAGGGGATGATGACGCTTCAGCAACTGAGTGATCGGCTGAGTAGTCTTGATGAGCAAAAAGGAAAATATATAACCGTGAGTGAGCTTAAATCCGTGGTTTTTTCGACTATACAGTCATTTAACCATGCGATACCCGCTGAAGAGCAGCTCAGGCGCCTGTCGCAGTATCCTGCAGGAAGTGCGCTCCCTGAAGCAGAAAAGACCCAACTTGAGCTTCACCTAAAGCAACTGGCAACGCGTTATGCTCAAATAAAGCAGGATGCTTCTGCTCAATGAGTTTTTGCAGCGAACAGACTAATTTGGGTTAAAAACAGAGGAAGATAAAAGTGTCCCCTGCAGGAATCGAACCTGCAACTAGCCCTTAGGAGGGGCTCGTTATATCCATTTAACTAAGGGGACGAGGCGGCACGAGTATAGCGTTATTTACACTTTGCGTTAAGCGCGTTGCCGCCTGACTGCTCAAAGAGTCACCATTCAGGTTGATTTTTTTGCTGCTTTATCCTTTTCTGCCTGCGCCTTAAGCTCGGCTTTGCGTTTATTCGACATGTCGTTACGGATTTGGGCATGGCTTAACAGCGCGAAGATAAACGTTCCGCCGCAGATATTCCCCGCCAGCGTCGGAATGGCGAACGGCCAGAAAAAATCGCTCCAGTGAAGCGTGCCATTAAAGACCAGGTAAAGTATCTCAACGGTACCGACCACGATATGCGTGGTATCCGCCAGCGCAATTAGCCAGGTCATCAGTATGATCACCACGATTTTAGCGCTACCGGCAGAAGGGAACATCCACACCATTGTGGCGATAATCCACCCAGAGATGATGGCATTTGAAAACATTTCGACCGGCGTGTTTTTCATCACATCCATACCGATCTTCACAAATGCGTCCCGGGTGGGTTCATCAAATATCGGCATATATTCAAATGCCCAGGCCGCGATGCCCGTGCCGATGATATTTCCCAGCAGAACCACGCTCCAGAGCCTCATCAATAAACCAAAATTGCCGAGGGTAGGGTTTTGCATCACCGGCAGTACGGCGGTCACCGTGTTCTCAGTAAATAGCTGCTGGCGGGCCATGATGACGATAATAAAGCCGAAGGTGTAGCCGAGGTTCTCCAGTAAAAATCCGCCGGGCACGCCCTCCAGCTGCACATGAAATATCCCTTTAGCAAGCAGCGAGGCGCCCATTGACAGTCCAGCCGCGATAGCTGACCAGAAGAGGGCCATAGCATCGCGCTCCATCTCCTTTTCCCCGTCCTGGCGTATATGTTCGTGAATTGCCATCGCGCGGGAGGGGAGGCGATCCTCATCAATCTCTATCTCCTCCCCGCGCGCTTTCTCCTCGCTTTCAATTTCATGTTCCTCATTACTTTCGCCAATTTTGTCTTCACCCACTTCTTTCATATCTGCTCCCGGAGGTTGATCTTTCTTTTAAGCGTAGCGGCTTTTATCGGGATGCCTGTGGGGATGCTCTTAAATTGGCGGGAATGACAACAAAGGTGATACATCTTGTTCAAAGACATTATAAAATTGCCAGCGAAACGAATTCCAAAAGTCAGGCTATGCTGAGATCAGAGTCACGGTGATTACTGCCCGTAACTGTACTCATAGACATCGGTAAACGTGCTGTTACAATCACTTGCACGTTTTCAGACGGAGCGCCAGATGCTCCGTTACGGATGGCAATCAACGATAGCCATACTGAACAGGGAGATATTTATGAAACTTCGGCTGTCGGCGCTTGCGCTGGGCGCGACGATGCTTGTGGGCTGCGCCAGCTCCGGGGAGCAAACGGGACGCTCCGATCCTCTCGAAGGATTTAACCGCTCTATGTATAGCTTCAACTACAACGTGCTGGACCCGTATGTGGTTCGCCCGGTGGCAGTAGCATGGCGCGATTACGTTCCACAGCCCGCGCGTAACGGGTTAAGCAATTTTACCAGCAACCTCGAAGAGCCTGCGGTGATGGTCAACTATTTCCTGCAGGGCGATCCGTATCAGGGGATGGTGCACTTTACGCGCTTCTTCCTGAACTCCCTGCTGGGTATGGGTGGTTTTATCGATGTTGCAGGTATGGCAAACCCGAAACTGCAGCGTGAACAGCCGCACCGTTTCGGCAGTACGCTGGGGCATTATGGTGTCGGTTACGGTCCTTACGTCCATCTGCCGTTCTATGGCAGCTTCACCGTGCGTGATGATGGCGGCGATATGGTCGATACGCTGTATCCGGTTCTGTCGTGGCTGACCTGGCCGCTGTCGGTGGGTAAATGGACGGTGGAAGGGATTGAAACCCGTGCGCAACTGCTTGATTCAGACGGTTTGCTGCGCCAGTCGTCCGATCCGTACATTATGGTGCGTGAAGCGTACTTCCAGAATCATGACTTTATCGCCAACGGCGGCAAGCTGAAGCCGGAAGATAATCCAAACGCGAAGGCTATTGAAAACGAACTCAAAGATATTGATTCGGAATAAATAAAAAAGGTGAGCAACGCTCACCTTTTTTGATCCCTGCGCGATTAGAACGCGTAGTTGAAGTTAGTACCGAACAGCCAGGCTTTACCTTCAGAGGTAAATTCGTACGGGCCTTCCTTGAAGGTCACTTTCTGGCCATGCATATAAGATACGCCCGCATCGACAGAAGCATTCTCGTTGAACGCGTAGGTTGCACCAGCACTCACCCAGAAGCGGTCCTGATCCGGAATGGAAATGGAGCGCTTATCAGCCGGTACCGGGCTGTCATCGAATGCGATACCGGTACGGAATGTCCAGTTATCATCCATATAATAGGTGGTACCCAACGCAATGCGATAGGCGTCGTGGAAGCTCTCGTCCTTATAGAACAGCGTTTGACCGTTGGTGCCGGTCGCTTTCAGCTCCTGGAACTGGCTCCAGCTGGTATAGGCCAGGCTATAGTGAATAGCCCACTGTGGCGCTACGCGGTTGTAACCGGAGACTTCCCACATTTCTGGCAGATGCAGTGACAGTGAGCCAGGGACAGTTTGACCGGAAGTCCCCCACGGGATAGTGGTACCCGCACCAGGGACCAGGCTATTGACCGGCGTCAGGATGCCGCTCTTGTAATCACCGTCGAAGTCAATTTTTACTTCGGAACGATAGGTCAGGCCCCAGCGGTTGTTTTTGTCCAGCTCGTACAGAATACCGGCGTTCCAGCCATAGCCCCACTCATCGCCCTTCAGGCTGGCAATTTTGTTGCTGTTTTTCGGCAGGCGAGCCGTTTGTTCACCGGCGTAACGCTCAATTTTTGCATCGGCGTAGACGGCATCAAAGCCCAGACCGAAGCTCCAGCTGTCGTTCAGACGATAAGCACCGCTCAGGTTCAGGTTTAGCGTTGTCAGGTCTGTTTTACCGCCGTATTCGCCTGCCGGGTAGTTGTTATTGAACTCGGTAGCAAGGCCATAGTTAGACGTGACGGATGCGCCCCAGCCAAATTGTTCATTGATTGGTGCAACGAAGTGCAGGTTAGGTACCCACGCCGTTGGCGCAATGTTATCTGCTTTCAGGCTCGCACCAGAAGGTGACGTGCCGGAAATGTTGACATCAGGATCGATATACACCGCACCAGCAGAGAAGGTCGGGCGATCGAACATCATGATTAATGCAGGGTTACGGCTTGCGTTACCAGCATCATCAGCGATTGCACCTTCCCCTGAATACGCGCGGCCAAGGCCAGAGGAAGAAAATTCGTTTAGCTGAAAGCCCGCTGACCAGGCGGAAGTAGAGACGATTGCCACTGCGACTGCCAGCGCAGTCTTGTTGAACAGGGTTTTCTGGCTCATGACCATAACCTCATTGAGTTATTTTTATTCAATAATTGTTACATACCGTAACAGGAGCGCGAAGTGTAGGGTCTGAGGTATGACAGACAAATCAGACCAGTGGCCAGAGTATAGGTCCGACCAGCCTGAATGTTGCAAGTTTGTTTATTAATATTTTCAAACATGTTTCTTGAAACGAGATCTGGTTGGCAAAATTGTGACCATCGCGGCTCACCCAAAAGTGTGGTTTTTGTTTTAGATCATTTTTTAGTGTGATATCGGTCACTTATCCGATTTTGCGCCATTAACGGCTGGAGAGAGCCAGCGCTGGGGCGTAAAATATCAGCATCGTGTTTATCTCGCGCGCTGCGCGAATACAGAGGAAATTGAGCTATGAGTAAATGCAGTGCTGATGAAACCCCGGTTTGCTGCTGTATGGATGTTGGCACCATCATGGACAACACCGATTGCACCGCGTCTTACAGCCGTGTGTTCACCAACCGCGCCGAAGCCGAAGAAACGCTGGCCGCGCTGAGCAAGCGCGCGCGTGATGTGGAGTCCGATCCGTGTGAAATCAAATCTACCTTCACAGAAGTGGACGGCGGCGTGAAGCTGGATATCGATTTTGTGTTTGCCTGCGAAGCTGAAACGCTGATTTTCCAGCTCGGTCTGCGTTAATCCTTTTTGCCCGGTGGCGCTTCGCTTGCACGGGCCTACGATCGTGTAGGCCGGGTAAGGCACCGTCGCTACCCGGCAACAAACCGCACAATTGCCTCTGCCATGCAGGGGCATTTTCTTTTTTTTCTCTGTGTTTTACCTCGCATTTTTAAGCTTCCCCGATTGGCTGAATGTAAAAAAATGGTTAAGACTGTTATCAGGTCAGACCACTTTATAGTCATGTAAAATTTTTCACAGGGGAAGGTTATGAGTCAGGCATTACCGTTAATCACCCGACAAGGTGACCGCATTGCCATTGTCAGCGGTCTGCGTACGCCGTTTGCACGTCAGGCGACGGCGTTTCACGGTATACCGGCTGTCGATCTGGGGAAAATGGTAGTGGGGGAGATGCTGGCTCGCAGCGAAATTCCGCCTGAGGTAATCGAACAGCTGGTCTTCGGCCAGGTGGTGCAGATGCCTGAAGCCCCTAACATTGCGCGGGAGATTGTTCTCGGTACAGGCATGAACGTTCATACCGATGCCTACAGCGTCAGCCGCGCGTGCGCGACCAGCTTCCAGGCGGTAGCAAACGTGGCGGAAAGTCTGATGGCGGGCACCATTCGCGCCGGGATCGCAGGTGGCGCCGATTCTTCCTCCGTACTGCCGATTGGAGTCAGTAAAAAGCTGGCCCGCATTCTGGTGGATGCTAATAAAGCCCGCACCACCGGTGCGAAGCTCAAACTCTTCTCGCGTTTACGCCTGCGCGATCTCTTGCCCGTGCCACCTGCCGTCGCGGAATATTCGACTGGCCTGCGAATGGGCGATACCGCCGAGCAGATGGCAAAAACCTACGGCATCACCCGCGAGCAGCAGGATGCGCTGGCGCATCGCTCGCATCAGCTGGCAGCGAAAGCCTGGTCGGAGGGCAAACTCACCGACGAGGTCATGACCGCCTACACGCCTCCTTATCGAGAGCCTCTTACTGAAGACAACAATATTCGTGGCACCTCGACGCTGGCGGATTACGCCAAACTGCGCCCGGCGTTTGACCGCAAGCACGGCACCGTGACGGCGGCCAACAGTACGCCGCTGACCGATGGTGCTGCTGCGGTGATCCTGATGACGGAGTCGCGTGCAAAAGAGCTGGGCATCACGCCGCTGGGCTATTTGCGCAGCTATGCCTTTACCGCCATTGATGTCTGGCAGGACATGCTGTTAGGTCCGGCGTGGTCCACGCCGCTGGCGCTGGATCGTGCGGGGCTAACGCTGGCGGATTTAACCCTGATTGATATGCACGAAGCCTTTGCCGCGCAAACCCTGGCAAACGTGCAGCTGCTGGCAAGCGAGCGTTTTGCACGCGACGTGCTGGGCCGCGCCCATGCCACCGGCGAAGTGGATCAGAGCAAATTCAACGTGCTGGGTGGGTCGATCGCCTACGGCCATCCGTTTGCGGCCACGGGCGCGCGAATGATCACCCAGACACTACACGAACTCCGTCGCCGCGGCGGTGGATTTGGTCTCGTCACCGCCTGCGCGGCGGGCGGCCTTGGCGCAGCAATGGTTCTGGAGGCTGAATAATGGATATGCCATCTGCATTTAATCTGACGGTTCGCCTCGATAACGTCGCGGTTATCACTATTGATGTGCCTGATGAAAAGATGAATACCCTGAAGGCTGAATTCGGCACTCAGGTTCACGCCATGCTTAAGCAGATCCGCGAAAATAAAGCGATTCGTGGTCTGGTCTTTATCTCGGCTAAGCCGGATAACTTTATTGCCGGGGCCGATATCAACATGATCGCCCGAGCGAAAAGCGCGCAGGAAGCTGAAGATCTGGCGCGTCAGGGACAGCAGGTGATGGCTGAAATCAATGCTCTGCCGATTCCGGTTATTGCCGCGATCCACGGTGCCTGCCTGGGCGGCGGGCTGGAGCTGGCGCTGGCCTGTCACAGCCGTATCTGCACTGACGATCCGAAAACCGTTTTAGGGTTGCCAGAAGTGCAGTTAGGCCTGCTGCCGGGATCGGGTGGAACACAGCGTTTGCCGCGTCTGGTTGGGGTTAGCACCGCCCTGGAGATGATCTTAACCGGCAAGCAGCTACGCCCCCGTCAGGCACTGAAAGTGGGGTTGGTTGACGACGTCGTTCCGCACACCATTTTACTGGACGCTGCCGTTGAGCTGGCGCTGAAGGGACGTCAGACAAAACGTCCTCTCCCCGTACGCGAGCGCGTGCTGGCAGGGCCACTGGGGCGCGCGCTCCTGTTCAACATGGTAGGCAAAAAAACCGAGCAAAAAACCAAAGGCAACTACCCGGCGGCAAAGCGCATTCTGGAAGTGATGGAAACCGGGTTGTCGCAGGGCAGCAGCAGCGGCTATGCCGCTGAAGCCAAAGCCTTTGGCGAACTGGCGATGACGCCGCAGTCGCAGGCGCTGCGCAGCATCTTCTTCGCCAGTACTGAGGTGAAAAAAGATCCGGGCAGCGAGGCAGAGCCTGCTCCGCTGCGCGCCGTTGGCGTGCTGGGCGGTGGGCTCATGGGCGGCGGAATCGCGTTTGTTACCGCCAGCAAAGGCAAATTGCCCGTGCGTATCAAAGACATCAGCGCAAAGGGCATCAACCACGCGCTGCAGTACAGCTGGCAGAACCTTGATCGGAAGGTCAAACGCCGCCATATCAAGGCAAGCGAACGTGATAAAACCCTGGCGACGATCTCCGGCACGACGGATTACAGCGGTTTTGCGCACCGGGACCTGGTGATTGAAGCCGTATTTGAAGACCTGGCGCTTAAGCAGCAGATGGTGGCTGACGTGGAGCAGCACTGCGCGCCGCACACTATTTTTGCCTCAAACACCTCGTCTTTACCGATTGGCGATATCGCGGCGAAAGCTGCTCGTCCGGAGCAGGTCATTGGTCTGCACTTTTTCAGTCCGGTCGAAAAAATGCCGCTGGTGGAGGTGATCCCGCACGCCACGACCAGCCCGCAGACCATCGCCACCGTGGTGAAGCTGGCGAAAAAACAGGGTAAAACCCCTATTGTGGTCGCGGACAAGGCTGGCTTCTACGTCAACCGTATTCTGGCACCCTATATCAACGAAGCGATGCGGCTGCTGACGGAAGGGGAGAAAATCGAGCACGTCGACGAGGCGCTCGTAAAGTTTGGCTTCCCCGTCGGTCCAATCCAACTTTTGGATGAGGTGGGAATAGACACCGGCACTAAAATTATACCTGTGCTGGAAGCGGCTTATGGCGATCGTTTTACCCCGCCTGCAAACATTGTTTCTGCAATTTTGAAGGACGATCGCAAAGGCAGAAAAAATGAACGCGGTTTCTATCTTTACGGCGCGAAAGGGCGTAAAAGCAAGAAACAGGTCGACCCTTCGGTTTATGGGCTTATTTCGGCCACCGGTCAGGGAAGACTGTCTGCCGTTCAGTGCGCAGAACGTTGCGTGATGATGATGCTCAATGAAGCGGCGCGCTGCTTTGGTGAACAGGTGATCAAGAGCGCACGCGATGGCGACATCGGCGCGGTATTTGGTATTGGTTTCCCGCCGTTCCTTGGCGGCCCGTTCCGTTACATGGATACGCTCGGTGCGGGTGAAGTGGTTGTCATTTTGCAACGTCTGGCCTCGCAATACGGTCCGCGGTTTACACCGTGTGACGAATTATTGCAGATGGCGGAGCGGGGCCAGACATTCTGGCCTGCAAGGGAAACTGATTTCGTAAACTGAAGTCAAAGAAGGGTAAATCCTGAGGTGAATGAACCTGTTCTGGCGATTTTGTAAACAGAGATTGACTATACTTACGCCATTGAGGTAAAAAACAGCGTTTCATTCACCGAATGGATCAGGCACAATGCCCGGCCATCGGGTTTTCTACCTCAGAGCATTAATCGCGGGTAGTTAACGCCGGTGATTCTGGTTAACAAAAGCGGTGCAATATGCAAGTTTTTATCATGCGTCACGGCGACGCGGCACTCGATGCCGCCAGTGACTCAGTACGTCCTTTAACCGTCTGTGGCTGTGACGAATCCCGTCAAATGGCGACGTGGCTTAAAGGTCAAAAAGTGGACATTGAACGTGTTCTGGTGAGTCCGTTCCTGCGTGCAGAACAGACGCTGGACGTGGTAGGGGAGTGTATGAACCTGCCATCCAGCGTGGACGTTCTCCCTGAGCTGACGCCATGCGGCGATGTCGGTCTTGTCAGCGCTTACCTTCAGGCGCTGTGCAATGAAGGTGTCGCTTCCGCTCTGGTCATTTCCCACCTGCCGCTGGTCGGCTATCTGGTATCTGAGCTGTGCCCGGGCGAAACGCCGCCAATGTTCACCACTTCCGCCATTGCCAACGTCACTCTCGACGAAACCGGCAAAGGGGTCTTCAACTGGCAAATGAGCCCGTGCAACCTGAAGATGGCAAAAGCCATCTGACGTGACGTGTGACAGGGCGGGGTACTACGTGTTTCCCGCCCTTCTGTCAGGGCAATTCTGGCGGCTGCCACTCCTCAACTTCAATCAACACCAGCAATGCGGCATCGCCGCCGTACTCTTTCGGTGCCTGATGAAACGCCATCACGTGCGGGTGCTGAGCCAGCCACAGCGGCGTCTGTTGCTTCAGAATGTGTTTACCGTGGCCGTGCATCACGCAGGCGCAAAAAACATGTTCGCGGCGACAGGCGGCAATCAACGCCCCCAGCTCCTGTTTGGCCTGCATCTGCGTCAAACCGTGCAGATCGAGAAACAGCTCCGGCGAATAATCTCCGCGACGTAACTTTTTCAGCTCAAAATGGCTGACGTCTTCGCGTACGTACTTCACCGCCCCCTGCGTATTGAGCAGCGGCTGAAATTCATCTGAAAAATAGTGGCTGTTATCCGCCTGCTCCTGGAGCAGCCGTTTGACCGGAACTTCGCTGATTTTTTTACGCTGCGGACGGTGGACAATCGTGTCCTGCGCGATTTTACGCGTCCCGGTCATCAGCTGGCGGAAGAGAGCCTGATCCTCCTCGCTGAGCGATGTTTTCTTTTTCATTCGTCATTCTCATTTCGTATTTCCGATAGTGTACCCGACTAAACGCATTTTTTAACCTCAAGCGGTACGCGTCATTGCTGATTTATCGCCGTCTTCATGGCAAACTAGCCGCCGAAAATTATGCGAGCATGCCCTGGAGGAAAGAGTGGATAAAATATTTGTCGATGAAGCAGTAAACGAGCTGCATACCATACAGGACATGTTGCGCTGGTCGGTTAGCCGCTTCAGCGCCGCCAATATCTGGTACGGTCACGGTACCGATAACCCGTGGGACGAGGCCGTTCAGCTGGTGCTGCCGTCTCTTTACCTGCCGCTGGACATTCCGGAAGACATGCGCACCGCGCGCCTGACCTCCAGCGAAAAACATCGCATCGTTGAGCGCGTGATCCGTCGCGTAAACGAACGCATTCCGGTGGCTTACCTGACCAACAAAGCCTGGTTCTGCGGCCACGAGTTCTATGTTGATGAGCGTGTGCTGGTGCCGCGCTCGCCGATTGGTGAGCTGATCAACAACCACTTTGAAGGCCTGATTAACCATCAGCCGCAGCACATTCTCGATATGTGCACCGGCAGCGGCTGCATCGCTATTGCCTGCGCCTACGCTTTCCCTGAAGCGGAAGTGGACGCCGTCGATATCTCCACTGACGCGCTGGCCGTGACCGAACACAATATCGAAGAGCACGGCCTGATCCATCACGTCACGCCAATCCGCTCTGACCTGTTCCGCGACCTGCCGACGCTGCAGTACGATCTGATCGTCACTAACCCGCCGTACGTCGATGCAGAAGACATGTCCGATCTGCCGAACGAATATCGTCACGAGCCGGAGCTGGGCCTGGCGTCAGGCTCTGACGGCCTGAAGCTGACCCGCCGCATTCTGGCCTGCGCGCCGGATTACCTGACCGATGACGGCGTTCTGATTTGTGAAGTGGGCAACAGCATGGTACATCTGATAGAGCAGTACCCGGATGTGCCGTTCACCTGGCTTGAGTTCGACAACGGCGGTGACGGCGTCTTTATGCTGACCAAAGCGCAGCTGCTCGACGCGCGCGAACATTTCAGCATCTATAAAGATTAATCCAGCGGGCTTCGGCCCGTTTCACAACGCTCAAACACAAACAACAACATCGGAGCCGTGATGGCAGGAAACAGTATTGGACAGTTATTCCGCGTGACCACCTTTGGCGAGTCGCACGGGCTGGCGCTGGGCTGTATCGTTGATGGCGTACCGCCAGGCATCGAACTGACCGAAGCAGATTTACAGCACGACCTTGACCGCCGTCGTCCGGGCACCTCTCGCTACACCACGCAGCGTCGCGAGCCGGACCAGGTCAAAATTCTCTCCGGCGTTTTTGAAGGCCGCACCACCGGCACCAGCATTGGTCTGCTGATTGAAAACACCGATCAGCGCTCTCAGGACTACGGTGCTATCAAGGACGTGTTCCGCCCGGGCCATGCCGACTACACCTACGAGCAAAAGTACGGCTTTCGCGACTATCGTGGCGGCGGACGCTCTTCCGCGCGTGAAACCGCGATGCGCGTGGCCGCTGGCGCGATTGCTAAAAAGTATTTGCAGCAGAAATTTGGCATCGTCATTCGCGGCTGTCTGACCCAGATGGGCGACATTCCGCTGGCGATCAAGGACTGGGATCAGGTCGAGCAAAACCCGTTCTTCTGCGCCGATGCGGATAAGCTTGACGCGCTGGACGAACTGATGCGCGGCCTGAAAAAAGAGGGCGACTCCATTGGTGCGAAAGTCACCGTGGTGGCAGATGGCGTCCCGGCTGGCTGGGGCGAGCCGGTATTTGACCGTCTCGACGCCGATATCGCCCACGCGCTGATGAGCATCAACGCGGTGAAGGGCGTCGAGATTGGCGACGGCTTCGACGTGGTGGCGCTTCGCGGCAGCCAGAACCGCGACGAAATCACGAAAGCGGGCTTCCAGAGCAACCATGCGGGCGGCATTCTCGGCGGTATCAGCAGTGGACAGCAGATTATTGCCAACATCGCGCTGAAGCCGACCTCAAGCATCACCGTGCCGGGCCACACGATTAACCGCTCAGGCGAAGAAGTTGAGATGATCACCAAAGGTCGTCACGATCCGTGCGTGGGGATCCGCGCGGTGCCGATCGCGGAAGCGATGCTGGCGATCGTGCTGATGGATCACTTCCTGCGCCAGCGCGCGCAGAACGCGGACGTGACGACCACCATTCCACGCTGGTAAACATGAAAAAAACCGCAATTGCTCTGCTGGCGCTGCTGGCCAGTGGAGCCAGTCTGGCCGCCACGCCGTGGCAAAAAATCACCCATCCGGTGGCGGGAAGCGCGCAGTCCATCGGCGCCTTCTCTAACGGCTGTATCGTGGGCGCGCAGGAGCTGCCGCTGCAATCAGATACCTATCAGGTGATGCGTACCGACCAGCGTCGTTACTTCGGCCACCCTGATCTGGTGCTGTTCATTCAGCGACTGGGGAACCAGGTGCATAACCTGGGGCTGGGGACGATGCTGATTGGCGATATGGGGATGCCTGCCGGTGGCCGCTTTAACGGCGGGCACGCCAGCCACCAGACCGGACTGGATGTCGACATCTTCCTGCAGCTGCCGAAAACGCGCTGGACGTCTGCGCAGCTGCTGAAGCCGCAGGCGCTGGATCTGGTGTCGCGCGACGGCAAAAGCGTGGTGCCATCACTGTGGTCACGGGATATTTCGAGCCTGATCAAGCTGGCGGCGAAAGATAACGACGTCACGCGGATTTTCGTCAACCCGGCGATCAAGCAGCAGCTTTGTCTGGATGCGGGGACGGATCGCGACTGGCTGCGCAAAGTGCGCCCGTGGTTCCAGCATCGTGCGCATATGCACGTTCGTCTGCGCTGCCCGGCGAACAGCCTGGAATGTGAAGATCAGCCGCTACCGCCGCCAGGCGATGGCTGTGGTTACGAACTGCAAAGCTGGTTTGAGCCGGCAAAACCTGGAACCTCTAAGCCTGAGAAGAAGACACCGCCTCCGTTGCCGCCTTCCTGCCAGGCGCTACTGGATGAGCATGTACTTTAATGGATAATTTCGTCGATCTGTTTATGGTGTCACCGCTGCTGCTGGTGGTGCTGTTCTTTGTGGCCATGTTGGCCGGTTTTATCGATGCGCTCGCGGGCGGCGGCGGGCTGTTAACCGTGCCCGCGCTGCTGGCGGCGGGCATGAGCCCGGCGCAGGCGCTTGCCACCAATAAGCTGCAGGCCTGCGGCGGCTCGCTCTCGGCGTCGCTCTATTTTATCCGCCGCAAGGTGGTGAATCTCGCCGATCAAAAGCTCAATATCCTGATGACCTTTATCGGCTCAACGTCGGGCGCGCTGCTGGTGCAGCACGTGCAGTCGGATATTTTGCGCCAGATCCTGCCGATTCTGGTTATCTGCATCGGTCTCTATTTCCTGCTGATGCCTAAGCTCGGCGAGGAAGACCGGGCGCGGCGGCTGCACGGCCTGCCGTTTGCGCTGATTGCCGGTGGCTGCGTTGGCTTTTACGACGGCTTCTTTGGCCCGGGGGCAGGCTCGTTTTACGCGCTGGCGTTCGTGACGCTGGCCGGCTTTAACCTCGCCAAATCCACCGCCCACGCCAAGGTGCTGAATGCGACCTCGAACGTCGGCGGCCTGCTGCTGTTTATCATTGGCGGCAAGGTTATCTGGGCAACCGGGTTTGTGATGATGGCAGGGCAGTTTTTGGGCGCGCGCGCAGGCTCGCGTCTGGTATTAAGCAAAGGGCAAAAGCTGATCCGCCCGATGATTGTTGTCGTCTCGGCGGTGATGAGCGCCAAACTTCTTTATGACAGCCATGGACAGGAGATCCTCACCTGGTTGGGGATGAAGTAATGAACAGTACGCATAAATACGAACAGCTGATTGAGATCTTCGATAGCTGTTTTGCTGATGATTTTAATACCCGTCTGATTAAAGGCGACGACGAACCGATCTATCTTCCTGCTGATGCAGAGGTTCCGTACAACCGCATCGTCTTTGCCCACGGCTTTTACGCCAGCGGTTTGCACGAGATTTCGCACTGGTGCATCGCGGGGAAAGCGCGTCGCGAGCTGGTGGACTTCGGTTACTGGTACTGTCCGGACGGGCGCGACGCCGCCACCCAGGGGCAGTTCGAAGATGTAGAGGTGAAACCGCAGGCGCTGGAGTGGCTGTTCTGCGTGGCGGCGGGTTTCCCGTTCAACGTGAGCTGTGACAACCTTGAAGGCGACTTCGAGCCAGACCGTATCGTCTTCCAGCGCCGCGTGCATGCGCAGGTGATGGAGTATCTTGAGAAAGGCATCCCGGAACGTCCGGCGCGCCTGATCGAGGCTTTACAGAATTATTACCACACGCCGGAGATCACGGCGGAATGCTTCCCTTGGCCGGAAGATCTTTAACAGAGGAAAGAAGATGATCGCAGAATTTGAATCACGCATTCTGGCGTTAATTGATGACATGGTGGAACACGCCAGTGATGATGAGCTGTTCGCCAGCGGTTATCTGCGTGGTCACCTGACGCTGGCGGTAGCCGAGCTGGAAGCAGGTGACGATCACTCTGCCGACGCCGTTCACGCTGAAGTCACGCGCAGCCTGGAAAAAGCCATTCTGGCCGGGGAGCTCTCTCCGCGCGACCAGTCTCTGGTGCTGGGGATGTGGGACAATTTATTCCAGCAGGCTAAACGCTAAGCCGCTGCCTACTCTTCCCTCTCCCCTTTGGGGAGAGGGGATTCGACCGCACCCTACTTAACCATTTTCCCCTTCAGCAGTTTCCGTACCCACAGTCGATTCGGGTTCAGCCCCGCAAGCGTGGTTCTGTCCAGCGGAACAGGTTCATTACTCATTTGCGCGGCTAACGTTTCAGCCAGCAGCGGCGCGGAGCACAATCCTCGCGATCCTAATCCGCCCAGCATGAACAGTTCCGGATAAACCGGGGCACTTACCGCCGTTTCCTTGTTTTCTGCCAGATCCTGATAGAGTTCAAGCGTGGCTTCATAGTCCGGCACGTTTCCCGCCATCGGCAGATGATCGCGGGTCGCGCAGCGCACGCCGCAGCGCGCTTCGCCCTCGCTCACGTCAACCTCTTTCGCCCACGCCGCGTCCGGGAAGCAGTCAATCAGGCGCTGGCGGTTTTGCTGCTGATCCGCTTCGCTGTAGCGCATATCCGCTTCGCCACGATGGTAGCTGGCGCCGATGCAGTGATGTCCGTTAGACGGATTTTGTGGCGTCAGATAGCCGTCATAGCACAGCACCTGGCGCAGCTTGCTCAGTTCGGGCGCGGTCGGGATATGGCTTACCTGGCCGCCGGCCGGATAAACCGGCAACGTCTCGGTCTGGATAAACTGGCTGATGTTATGTCCGTTTGCCAGCACAACGCTGGCATGGTGTGCCGCTTTGCCATCAGCAAAATGCAGAGTCCACCGTTCTGACCGGCTAAACGATTCAACCTTATGAGCATAATGCACCCTCAGCCCGCGTGACTGCGCCAGGCTAATCGCCGCCGCGGTCAGTTCAGCCGGGCACAGCCAGCCGCCGAGCGGATATTGAATGCCGCCACAGCCGGTTTCCACGCCCGCCATGTCTGCCACCTCTTGCGCACTGACCGCGCGGGCAATCTCCTCCGGCAGACCCAGCGACAGCATCTGGGCGATTTTTTGCTGGCCTTTTTCATCCCAGCCGAGCTGCGTCACGCCGCACCAGTCATGGTCGAATGCCACCGGAATGGAATCATACAGGCGGCGAGCGAAGGTAAACGCTGCCGGGAAAAACTGGAACAGGGCCGGGTCGTGCGCGCTTAAAAGCGGGTAAAGCGCGCCCTGGCGGTTGCCGGACGCGCCGCTGGCTGGTGCCTCGTCAGCGCAGTAGAGTGTCACCTGCCAGCCCCGGTGCAGCAGCGCGAGAGAGAGCAGGGCGCTGGCGATCCCTCCGCCAACGATCGCCACTTCGCGCGATGCGCTGGCGCTGCGTGCAAACCAGGGAGCCCGAGCGGGAATGTCCAGCGTCCGTTCCATCGTGCCGACCAGCATGTCGCGCTTGCGGCCAAAGCCTTTGGTCTTCTGCATGGTAAAGCCCGCGTCCTGCAGGCCGCGGCGAACAAAGCCGGCCGAGGTAAAGGTGGCGAGCGTTGCGCCGGGACGCGCCAGCCGGGCCATCGCGCTAAAGAGATGCTGGCTCCACATGTCCGGGTTCTTGGCGGGCGCAAAGCCGTCAAGGAACCACGCGTCCACCGTCTGGTTCATCGCGTCGTCAAGCGTATCGGTCAGGTCGTTAATGTCGCCTAGCCATAAATCCAGCGTCACCCGTCCGCCGTCCAGAATCAGACGGTGGCAGCCGCCGATATGCGGCGGCCACTGCGCCTGAAGCTGCTCCGCCCAGGCTGCAAGCTCCGGCCAGCGCTGGTGGGCGAGCCGCAGATCGT
The DNA here is from genome assembly GCF_011683705.1 of Enterobacter sp. 725m/11. Classification (NCBI taxonomy): domain Bacteria; kingdom Pseudomonadati; phylum Pseudomonadota; class Gammaproteobacteria; order Enterobacterales; family Enterobacteriaceae; genus Enterobacter; species Enterobacter sp. 725m/11. Next base: position 64,443 of record NZ_JAAQOK010000019.1, read on the forward strand.
GCGCGGTAAGCGGAAATTTTTCAAAACTGATGAAATGTAATCTTTGTAGCGTAGCCTCGGGGTGTGCAGCGCGAAATCGATCGAACGCCTGCCAGAGAGTCATAAAATTCAGTCCGGTTCCGAAGCCGCTTTCCGCAACAACGAACAGACTGCGCGGGTGCGCAGGGAAGCGGGCGCTGAGCTGGTTTCCCTCGAGGAAAACATAGCGGGTTTCTTCGAGTCCGTTATCATTAGAAAAGTAGACGTCATCAAAATCTCGGGAAACAGGTGTACCCTCAGCGTTGAATTCGAGGTTGGCGGGTTGTATAGCGTTTTGTTTCACGTAAGTTACTCGTCTGACAGGCAGTGGCACGATCTTAACGATGTGAGTCCATCGGTGCAAATTTCCGCAGAAAATGTCTGATCGGACTTGTTCGGCGTACAAGTGTACGCTATTGTGCGACTCGAAACTTTTTATAGTGCGACTTACAGAGGTATTGAATGAAACGTGCAGTGATTACTGGCCTGGGCATTGTTTCCAGCATCGGTAATAACCAGCAGGAAGTCCTGGCATCTCTGCGTGAAGGACGCTCCGGGATCACTTTCTCTGAAGAGTTTAAAGATTCAGGTATGCGTAGCCACGTATGGGGTAACGTCAAACTGGACACCACCGGTTTGATTGACCGCAAAGTGGTTCGTTTCATGAACGATGCCTCTATTTATGCTTATCTCTCCATGCAGGAAGCGATCAAAGATTCCGGCCTGAGCGAAGAGGTTTATCAGAACAACCCGCGCGTGGGCCTGATTGCCGGTTCCGGCGGTTCCTCTAAAGCGCAGGTATTCGGTGCTGACGCAATGCGTAGCCCGCGTGGTCTGAAAGCGGTAGGTCCGTACGTGGTGACTAAAGCCATGGGTTCTGCGGTTTCCGCGTGCCTGGCGACCCCGTTCAAAATTCACGGTGTGAACTACTCCATCAGCTCCGCGTGTGCGACTTCCGCACACTGTATCGGCAACGCGGTTGAGCAGATCCAGCTGGGCAAACAGGACATCGTATTTGCTGGCGGCGGCGAAGAGCTGGGCTGGGAAATGGCCTGTGAGTTCGACGCGATGGGCGCACTGTCCACCAAGTACAACGAAACCCCAGACAAAGCCTCCCGTACCTACGATGCGCACCGTGACGGTTTCGTCATCGCGGGCGGCGGCGGTATGGTTGTGGTTGAAGAGCTTGAGCACGCGCTGGCGCGCGGGGCGCACATCTACGCTGAGATCGTGGGCTACGGCGCAACGTCCGACGGCGCCGACATGGTTGCTCCGTCCGGCGAAGGCGCGGTGCGCTGCATGAAGATGGCGATGCACGGTGTTGATACCCCAATCGACTACCTGAACTCCCACGGTACCTCTACTCCGGTAGGTGACGTGAAAGAGCTGGGTGCGATCCGCGAAGTGTTCGGCGACAACAGCCCGGCTATCTCTGCCACCAAAGCCATGACCGGTCACTCTCTGGGTGCGGCGGGCGTGCAGGAAGCGATCTACTCTCTGCTGATGCTGGAAAACGGCTTTATCGCCCCAAGCATCAACATCGACGAGATGGACGAGCAGGCGGCTGGCCTGAACATCGTGACCAAACCAACGGAAGCGACGCTGACCACCGTCATGTCCAACAGCTTCGGCTTCGGCGGCACCAACGCCACGCTGGTTATGCGCAAGCTGAAAGCATAAGCGTTTGAATGTATAATAGAAGGGAGCCGGAAGGCTCCCTTTTTTTATGCCTGAACACGGAGTTATGCATGAAGGCTGTTACCCCCGAGAAGGGCACTCCTTCCGGGAACCTTTCTCTTTTCCGCATCGCCTTTGCGGTATTCCTGACCTACATGACCGTTGGCCTGCCGCTGCCGGTGATCCCACTGTTCGTTCATCAGGAACTCGGCTATGGCAACACCATGGTCGGCATTGCTGTGGGCATTCAGTTTTTAGCCACGGTATTAACCCGCGGCTACGCAGGACGGCTGGCCGATCAGCACGGTGCAAAACGCTCGGCGCTGCAGGGCATGTTTGCCTGCGGTCTGGCGGGGGGCGCGTGGCTGCTGGCCGCTCTCCTGCCGGTCGACGCCGCGTATAAATTTGCGCTGCTGGTGGTGGGCCGTTTAATCCTTGGCTTCGGTGAAAGCCAGCTGCTGACCGGTACCCTGACCTGGGGGATGGGGCTGGTGGGGCCTGCGCGCTCCGGCAAAGTGATGTCATGGAACGGGATGGCGATTTATGGCGCACTGGCTGCAGGCGCGCCGCTGGGTTTGCTGATCCACAGCCAGTTTGGTTTTGCGGTACTGGCAGCAACCACCATGGTATTACCGCTGCTGGCGTGGGCTTTTAACGGTTCGGTACGCAAGGTGCCCGCCCATAAAGGCGAACGTCCTTCGCTGTGGAGTGTGGTGGGGCAAATCTGGCAGCCAGGGCTGGGGCTGGCGCTTCAGGGAGTAGGCTTCGCGGTGATTGGTACCTTCGTCTCCCTCTATTTCATGAGCCGCGGCTGGGCAATGGCGGGCTTTACGCTGACGGCCTTTGGCGGCGCGTTTGTCCTGATGCGTGTCCTGTTCGGCTGGATGCCGGATCGCTTTGGCGGCGTGAAGGTGGCGGTGGCATCGCTGGTGATTGAAACCGTTGGGCTGGTGTTGCTCTGGCAGGCGCCGGTCGCCTCCGTTGCGCTGCTTGGTGCGGCGTTAACCGGCTGCGGCTGCTCGCTGATCTTCCCGGCGCTGGGCGTTGAGGTGGTGAAGCGCGTGGCGCCGCAGGTCCGCGGTACGGCGCTGGGCGGCTATGCGGCGTTTCAGGATATCTCATACGGCGTAACCGGGCCGCTGGCGGGTCTGTTAGCCACCTCGTTTGGCTACCCGTCCGTCTTCCTGGCCGGCGCGGTTTCTGCGGTGGTGGGGATCGTGGTGACGCTGGTGGCGTTTCGCAGAAATTAACTGTTGTCGCCGGGTGGCGGCTGCGCCTTACCCGGCCTACGGTTCGAGCCGTTGTAGGCCCGGTAAGCGTAGCGCCACCGGGCAAATCCTCAGGCAACCAGCCAGAAAATCGCCAGCGCAATCAATAATGCAATCAACATTAATCCCGGGCGGGCAGAGAGCGTTCTGAACGTCTCCACAACGGGCGCAAACAGCGGGCTGTAGATCGGCTGAACGTTTCTTACCTCCGGCACGCCGCCTTCCCGCTCGGCGCGGCGAACAAAGATCTGATTCAGCACATCCTGCACCTGCGCGGTGGTCAGTACCGTTTGCGGCGTGGCCTGCCAGTTCTGCTGGGCGTAATCCCGAATCACCTCGAACTCGTGTGGTTCCAGCGGCTGTTTAAGCGCCGCCTGAACGGTATGCAGGGTAGGGGCGCTCTGGGTGCTGAGCGTCTGGCGCGCCTGGAGCCAGGTCACCAGATGGGTAAACTGTTTGGCCGGAATCAGCTCGCCCGCCTTCACGCCGGACAGTTCCAGCATGGATTGCCAGATAAGCTTCGTCGACTCGCCGGTGGCGGCGGCCAGTTTGGTCACCATCTGGTTCAGCGTGTTGTGCTCGGCAGGCTGCAGCGGGCGCTCGGTTGAGGGGCGCACCTGAGGCTGCGGAATAGACAACTGATTGTTCTGCAACAGCGTCAGCACGGTTTTAAGCTGGTCTGGCGTCAGCTGGCTCAGTGCGGTCTGACCATACTGCTGACGGATAAAGTCACTGACAGCCTGACGGTTATTTCCCTGGCCCAGCAGCTCGGTCAACTGCGTGACAATCTGACGCGTGGTGTGGTTCTGCTGCGCGGTCGTAATACGCTGGTTGAGATTTTGCTCGGCGGCAGGGAAATGGCGCGACTGCAGCGGTGCGTCGTTCCTCACGCCTAAATCATGCTTTACCCCGGCCCAGACTTCCGCGTTTTGCTGCGAAGTCAGCGCTATCAGGCGCGTGATCAGTCGCTCCAGCACGGTGCGCTGTTGCGTGGAAAGTGGCTGTTCACCGGCAACGTTTGGCGTGACAGGGCCTTCACCCGGAGGGCGTGGCGGCGTACCTGAAATGGGCTGCATCGTCAAAAATCCTTAAAGTCAAAACTCAGCGTAAACCCGGCATACGTATATGCCTGGCGGCCAGATTATGGCACACTTGGCAGGTTTTCTTCCTCTCAAACAGGTACTCAGACGTGAAAATCCTCGTTGATGAAAATATGCCTTACGCCCGCGAGCTGTTTAGCCGCCTCGGCGACGTTAAGGCTGTCCCTGGTCGCCCGATCCCGGTTAACGAACTGGATGACGCAGACGCGCTGATGGTGCGCTCGGTGACCAAAGTAAATGAGGCGTTGCTTGCCGGTAAAGCGATTAAGTTTGTCGGAACCGCAACGGCAGGGACCGATCATGTGGATGATCAGTGGCTGAAGCAGGCCGGAATCGGTTTTTCCGCCGCGCCGGGCTGTAATGCCATTGCCGTCGTGGAATACGTTTTCTCCTCGCTGCTGATGCTGGCCGAGCGCGATGGTTTTGCGCTGAAAGACCGCACCGTGGGGATTGTCGGCGTGGGTAACGTCGGCGGGCGTCTGCAAAAGCGCCTTGAAGCGTTAGGTATCCGCACGCTGCTGTGCGATCCGCCGCGTAAAGACAACGGTGACGACGAGGATTTCCGCGCGCTGGATGAGCTGGTTGAACAGTGCGATGTGCTGACGTTCCACACGCCGCTGTTTAAAGAAGGGCCGTATAAGTCCCTGCATCTGGCGGACGAGGCGCTGATTCGCCGTCTGAAGGCTGGCACTATTCTGATTAATGCCTGCCGTGGCCCGGTGGTGGATAATGCCGCGCTGCTGAAATGTCTGAATGAAGGAAAAAATCTCAGCGTGGTGCTGGACGTCTGGGAGCCGGAGCCGGATCTCAACGTTGAGCTGCTGAACAAGGTTGACGTTGCCACCGCGCATATCGCGGGCTATACGCTTGAAGGCAAAGCGCGCGGCACGACGCAGGTGTTTGAAGCCTACAGCGCCTTTATCGGCCATCCGCAGCAGGTGGCGCTTGATACTTTACTCCCCGCGCCTGAATTTGGCCGCATTACCCTGCATGGCCCGCTCGATCAGGCAACGCTGAAAAGGCTGGTGCATTTGGTGTATGATGTGCGCCGCGACGATGCGCTGCTGCGTAAGGTGGCGGGGATCCCGGGTGAATTTGATAAGCTGCGCAAGAACTACGTTGAGCGCCGCGAGTGGTCTTCCCTGTATGTGATGTGCGATGACGCAGCGGCTGCGACGTTGCTCAAGAAACTGGGTTTTAACGCCGTTCATCACCCGGCGCATTAATGTCTTCTTAATGCTCCCTGTCGGATACGCCGACAGGGACGCTTTTTTATTTCTGGAGTAAACCACCATGTCTGAAGGCTGGAACATTGCCATTTTAGGTGCCACGGGTGCCGTGGGCGAAGCCCTGCTCGAAACTCTTGCCGAGCGTCAGTTCCCGGTGGGAGATATCTATGCGCTGGCGCGCACCGACAGCGCGGGCGAACATCTGCGTTTTGGCGGTAAATCCGTGATGGTTCAGGATGCGGCCGCGTTTGACTGGACCCAGGCGCAGCTGGCGTTTTTTGCCGCAGGTGCTGAAGCCACGGCGTCTTACATTGAAGAGGCGACCAATTCGGGCTGCCTGGTGATCGACCTGAGCGGTCTGTTCTCCCTGGAGCCGGACGTGCCGCTGGTGGTCCCGGACGTCAATCCGTTTGTGCTGGCTGACTACCGCAACCGTAACGTTATCGCGGTACCGAACAGCCTGACCAGCCAGCTGCTGACCGCGCTGAAGCCGCTGATTGACGACGGCGGCCTGTCGCGCATTACCGTCACTAGCCTGCTGTCCGCGTCGGCGAACGGTAAAAAGGCCGTTGACGCGCTGGCCGGGCAGAGTGCGAAGCTGCTGAACGGCATCCCGATCGACGAAGATGATTTTTTTGGCCGCCAGCTGGCGTTCAACATGCTGCCGCTGCTGCCGGATCGTGAAGGTTCCGTGCGCGAAGAGCGTCGTCTCGTCGACGAAGCGCGCAAGATTCTGCAGGACGAGGGGCTGATGATTTCCGCCAGCGTCGTACAGTCCCCGGTCTTCTACGGCCACGCGCAGATGGTCGGTTTTGAAGCCCTGCGCCCGCTGGCGGCAGAGGAAGCGCGCGACGCGTTTGGCCGCGGTGAAGATATCGTCCTTTCCGAAGAGAGCGAGTTCCCGACCCAGGTGGGCGACGCCACTGGCAGCGCGCATCTTTCCGTTGGCTGCGTGCGTAACGACTACGGTATGCCGGAGCAGGTCCAGTTCTGGTCCGTTGCCGATAACGTTCGCTTTGGCGGCGCGCTGATGGCGGTCAAGATCGCCGAGAAGCTGGTGCAGGAGTATCTGTACTGATGTCCGAAGTGGATCAAAAGCCGGTTCATAAAATTGCCCTCGGTATTGAGTACGATGGCAGTAAATATTATGGCTGGCAGCGTCAGAATGAGGTGCGCAGCGTTCAGGAAAAGCTGGAGAAAGCGCTCTCTCAGGTGGCAAACGAGCCGATTAACGTCCTGTGCGCGGGGCGTACGGACGCGGGTGTTCATGGCACGGGGCAGGTGGTTCACTTTGAAACCACCGCCGTGCGTAAGGATGCCGCCTGGACGCTGGGTGTAAATGCGAATTTACCTGGTGACATCGCGGTGCGTTGGGTGAAAGCTGTGCCGGATGATTTTCACGCGCGCTTCAGCGCAACGGCGCGTCGCTATCGCTATGTCATCTACAACCAGCGTCTGCGCCCGGCGGTGTTAAGCCAGGGTGTGACGCATTTTTATGAACCGCTCGATGCAGAACGTATGCATCGTGCGGCGCAGTGTCTGATTGGTGAAAATGACTTTACGTCGTTTCGTGCGGTGCAGTGTCAGTCCCGTACGCCGTGGCGTAACGTCATGCACATTAACGTCAGTCGTTTTGGCGCGTATGTGGTGGTGGATATCAAAGCCAATGCCTTTGTACATCATATGGTGCGGAATATTGTAGGCAGCCTGATGGAAGTGGGCGCCGGACACCAGCCGGAGAGCTGGATTGCAGAACTGCTGGCAGCGAAGGACAGAACGCTTGCGGCAGCAACGGCGAAAGCGGAAGGGCTTTATCTGGTCTCGGTAGACTATCCGGATCGGTTTGACCTGCCAAAACCGCCAATGGGCCCGCTGTTTTTAGCGGACTAAACAAAGGTGCAATTAAGGCTTAGACAATATGGACGTAATACGTTTTCTGATTGATTTCATTCTGCATATTGATGTTCACCTGGCGGAGCTGGTCGCGCAGTACGGCGTCTGGGTTTACGCCATTCTGTTCCTGATTCTGTTCTGTGAAACCGGTCTGGTCGTTACCCCGTTCCTGCCGGGAGACTCGCTGCTGTTTGTGGCCGGAGCGTTGTCGGCGCTGCCCACCAATGATTTGAACGTGCATCTGATGGTGGTGTTGATGGTGATTGCCGCGATTGTCGGGGATGCGGTCAACTATACGATTGGCCGGGTATTCGGTGAGCGGTTGTTCAGTAATCCGGACTCGAAAATTTTCCGCCGCAGCTATTTAGACAAGACCCATGCCTTCTATGAACGTCATGGTGGAAAAACCATTATCCTTGCGCGTTTTGTGCCTATTGTGCGCACATTTGCACCGTTTGTGGCGGGAATGGGCCATATGTCCTATCGTCATTTTGCAATGTATAACGTGGTGGGCGCACTGCTTTGGGTGTTGCTCTTTACCTATGCAGGCTATCTGTTTGGCGACTTGCCGGTGGTTCAGGAAAACCTTAAGTTACTGATTGTAGCGATTATTGTGCTTTCCGTACTGCCTGGCGTGATTGAAATCATTCGTCACAAACGCGCGGCAGCAAAGCAAGCGAAGTAAATGCACGCTGGCGGTTCGACCACTTTTTTATCCAAAGTTTCGGGCTGTTATGTTTTAATGTGCAACATTCATGGTCTGTTGGAGGCAAAAATGGCATTATTCGCCTCTTATAGCAAAACTGGCATACGACCAGGTTCAGGCAGAAAGGTTATCAATGAGCTGGATTGAACGAATTAAAAGCAACATTACCCCGACGCGCAAAGCGAGCATTCCTGAAGGGGTATGGACGAAGTGTGATAGCTGCGGCCAGGTTCTGTATCGCGCAGAGCTGGAACGCAATCTCGAGGTGTGTCCGAAGTGTGACCACCACATGCGTATGTCGGCGCGCAACCGCCTGCATAGCCTGCTGGACGAAGGTTCTCTGGTAGAACTGGGCAGCGAGCTTGAGCCAAAAGACGTGCTGAAGTTCCGCGATTCCAAAAAATACAAAGATCGTCTGGCCTCTGCACAGAAAGAGACCGGCGAGAAAGACGCGCTGATCGTCATGAAGGGCACCCTGCACGAGATGCCGGTGGTTGCCGCTGCGTTTGAGTTCTCCTTTATGGGCGGCTCAATGGGCTCCGTGGTCGGCGCGCGTTTCGTGCGTGCCGTTGAGCAGGCGCTGGAAGACAACTGCCCGCTGATCTGCTTCTCCGCCTCCGGTGGTGCGCGTATGCAGGAAGCGCTGATGTCCCTGATGCAGATGGCGAAAACCTCTGCAGCGCTGGCGAAAATGCAGGAGCGCGGTCTGCCGTACATCTCCGTGCTGACCGACCCAACCATGGGTGGCGTCTCCGCAAGCTTCGCGATGCTGGGTGACCTGAACATCGCTGAGCCAAAAGCGCTGATCGGCTTTGCCGGTCCTCGCGTCATCGAGCAGACCGTTCGTGAAAAACTGCCGCCGGGCTTCCAGCGCAGTGAGTTCCTCATTGAGAAAGGCGCTATCGATATGATCGTCCGCCGTCCGGAAATGCGCCTGAAACTGGCCAGCATTCTGGCGAAGCTGATGAATCTGCCAGCGCCTAACCCGGATGAGCCGCGCGAAGGCGTGGTGGTACCGGATCAGGAACCCGAGGCCTGATAACTGAAAAGGGCAGGGCCAGATGGCGCTGCCCTTTTGCTTTATAACCTGTTAATGACAACCGGGCATTATGGAAAATAAAAGCATTCCCCAAGCCACGTCGCCCCTGGCCGCGTGGCTTTCTTATCTGGAAAACCTGCACAGTAAAACCATCGATATGGGCCTTGAGCGCGTAAGCCAGGTTGCCGCGCGTCTCGACGTGCTGAAACCGGCTCCGTTCGTGTTCACCGTTGCAGGTACTAACGGTAAAGGGACGACCTGCCGCACACTGGAGTCAGTCCTGATGGCGGCGGGGTACAAGGTTGGCGTTTACAGCTCACCGCATCTGGTGCGCTATACCGAGCGCGTGCGGGTGCAGAACACCGAGCTGGCGGAATCTGCCCATACGGCGTCGTTCGCGGCTATCGAAGCGGCGCGCGGGGAAACCTCATTAACCTATTTTGAATACGGCACCCTGTCGGCGCTGTGGCTGTTCAAACAGGCGCAGCTGGACGTGGTGATCCTGGAAGTGGGGCTGGGCGGGCGTCTGGATGCCACCAATATGGTGGATGCGGACGTGGCGGTGGTCACCAGCATCGCGCTGGATCATACCGACTGGCTGGGCCCGGACCGTGAAAGCATTGGCCGCGAAAAGGCCGGTATTTTCCGGGCGAATAAGCCCGCCGTGGTGGGCGAGCCGGACATGCCGCATACCATTGCCGACGTGGCGAAAGAGAAGGGCGCACATCTGTTGCGCCGAGGCGTTGACTGGCAGTATGAGGTGCAGGGCAACGGCTGGCGCTTCAGCGATGCGCAGGGCGTGCTGGAGAATCTGCCGCTGCCGCAGGTACCGCAGCCGAACGCGGCAACCGCGCTGGCGGCACTGCGCGCCAGCGGATTAGCTGTAAGTGAGCAGGCGATCCGTGACGGCATTCAGAATGCGCTGCTGCCGGGTCGTTTCCAGATAGTCAGCGAGTCACCGCGTCTGATTCTGGATGTGGCGCACAACCCGCATGCGGCGGCGTATCTCGCAGGACGTCTCAAATCGTTACCAAAAACCGGGCGCGTGCTGGCGGTTATCGGTATGCTTCATGATAAAGATATCGGCGGCACGCTGGCCTGCATGGAGAGTGTGGTCGATAGCTGGTATTGTGCTCCTCTGGAGGGGCCGCGCGGTGCGACAGCTGAGCAGTTGATGGAACATCTCGGCAAAGGTGCAATCTACAGTAGCGTGGCGCAGGCCTGGCATGCCGCGATGGCGGATGCTAAACCAGAAGATACCGTGCTGGTGTGTGGCTCTTTCCACACGGTGGCACATGTCATGGAAGTGATGGACGCGGGGAGAACCGGTGGCGAGTAAGTTTCAGAACCGTTTAACAGGAACCATTGTGCTGGTCGCGCTCGGGGTGATTATTCTTCCCGGGCTGCTCGACGGGCAGAAAAAACATTATCAGGACGAGTTTGCAGCCATTCCGCTGGTGCCGAAGCCGGGCGACCGCGATGAGCCGGATATGCTGCCTGCGGCGACTCAGGCGCTGCCTGCTCAGCCGCCTGAAGGGGCGGCGGAAGAAGTTCGCGCGGGCGATGCCGCTGCACCGTCACTCGACCCGTCGCGTCTGGCGGCGAATAACAACATCGAGATCGATCCGGTACCGGTAGAGAAGCCTAAGCCTGTTGAAAAACCGAAGCCGAAGCCTCAGCAACAGCGAGATAAAGCAGCAGAGCAGCTGGCTGCAGCGTCTGAAACTCCACCACCTGCGAAGCAAGACGCAGCGCCGACCGGCAAAGCCTACGTTGTGCAGCTGGGGGCGCTGAAAAACGCCGATAAAGTCAACGAGGTTGTGGGTAAACTGCGCAGTGCGGGCTATCGCGTTTACACTTCACCTTCCACGCCGGTACAGGGTAAAATCACCCGTATCCTCGTGGGGCCGGAGGCGTCGAAAGACAAGCTGAAAGGGTCGCTGGGCGAGCTGAAGCAGATCTCCGGGCTGAGTGGTGTGGTGATGAGCTACAGCGCGAACTAAGTACGACCTGCTCCTTTAGAGAGAGGCGATAAGCCACGGCGTTGAACATTTTTTCAGCGCCTTTTTTATTTACGCGCGGGAAGGAAATCCCTACGCAAACGTTTTCTTTTTCTGTTAGAATTCGCCCCGAACTGGATGACAGGGCGTTTAATCGTGGGACACATATGGTCTGGATTGATTACGCCATCATTGCGGTGATTGGTTTTTCCTGTCTGGTTAGCCTGATCCGTGGCTTTGTTCGTGAAGCGTTATCGCTGGTAACCTGGGGTTGTGCTTTCTTTGTTGCCAGTCATTACTACACTTACCTGTCTGTCTGGTTCACGGGCTTTGAAGATGAACTGGTCCGAAATGGAATCGCCATCGCGGTGCTGTTTATCGCGACGCTGATTGTCGGCGCTATCGTGAATTACGTGATAGGTCAGCTGGTCGAGAAAACCGGTCTGTCAGGAACGGACAGGGTACTCGGGATCTGTTTCGGGGCATTACGAGGCGTGCTGATTGTGGCCGCGATCCTGTTCTTCCTGGATACCTTCACCGGGTTCTCCAAAAGCGAAGACTGGCAAAAATCGCAGCTCATTCCAGAGTTCAGCTTCATCATCAGATGGTTCTTTGACTATCTGCAAAGCTCGTCGAGTTTTTTGCCCAGGGCATAAACCCTGAGATGTGGCTTAACGAGGAAAAGACGAATGTGCGGTATTGTCGGTATCGCCGGTTTCATGCCGGTAAACCAGTCGATTTATGACGCGTTAACGGTGCTTCAGCACCGTGGGCAGGATGCTGCGGGTATCATCACCATTGATGCAAACAACTGCTTCCGTTTACGTAAGGCCAATGGCCTGGTAAACGATGTGTTTGAAGCCCGCCATATGCAGCGTCTGCAAGGTAATATGGGGATCGGTCACGTTCGTTATCCTACTGCTGGCAGTTCCAGCGCCTCTGAGGCACAGCCTTTCTACGTCAACTCACCGTATGGCATCACGCTTGCCCATAACGGCAACCTGACCAACGCTCATGAGCTGCGTAAGAAGCTGTTCGAAGAGAAACGTCGCCACATTAACACCACCTCTGATTCAGAAATCCTGCTCAATGTGTTCGCCAGCGAGCTGGATAACTTCCGTCACTACCCGCTGGAAGCAGACAATATCTTCGCTGCTATTGCCGCGACCAACCGCCAGATCCGCGGTGCGTACGCCTGCGTGGCGATGATCATCGGTCACGGCATGGTCGCCTTCCGCGATCCAAACGGCATTCGTCCGCTGGTGCTGGGCAAGCGCGACCTCGGCGATGGCCGTACCGAATATATGGTTGCCTCTGAGAGCGTGGCGCTGGATACCCTGGGCTTCGAATTCCTGCGCGACGTTGCGCCGGGCGAAGCGGTGTATATCACCGAGAAGGGCCAGCTGTTCACCCGTCAGTGTGCCGACAACCCGGTCAGCAACCCGTGCCTGTTTGAATACGTCTATTTTGCCCGTCCGGATTCGTTCATCGACAAGATTTCCGTCTACAGTGCGCGCGTCAATATGGGCACGAAGCTCGGCGAGAAGATTGCCCGCGAGTGGGACGATCTCGACATTGACGTGGTTATTCCTATCCCGGAAACCTCCTGCGATATCGCCCTGGAGATCGCCCGCATTCTGGACAAGCCGTACCGTCAGGGCTTCGTGAAGAACCGCTACGTTGGTCGCACGTTTATCATGCCGGGCCAGCACCTGCGCCGTAAGTCCGTGCGCCGCAAGCTGAACGCCAACCGCGCGGAATTCCGCGATAAGAACGTTCTGCTGGTGGATGACTCCATCGTTCGCGGCACCACCTCTGAGCAGATTATCGAGATGGCGCGCGAAGCGGGTGCGAAGAAAGTCTACCTGGCGTCTGCCGCGCCGGAGATTCGCTTCCCGAACGTGTACGGCATTGATATGCCAACCGCCAACGAGCTGATTGCTCACGGCCGTGAAGTGGATGAGATTCGCCAGATCATCGGGGCCGACGGCCTGATTTTCCAGGATCTGAACGATCTCATCGACGCGGTGCGCGCCGAGAACCCGGAGATTCAGCAGTTCGAATGCTCCGTGTTCAATGGCGTCTACGTGACGAAAGACGTTGACCAGCAGTACCTCGACTACCTTGATTCGCTGCGCAACGACGATGCGAAAGCCGTTCAGCTGCAAAACGATCTCGAAAGCTTAGAGATGCACAACGAAGGTTAATCTCTCCGCAGGTGAGGGCGCTCGCCCTCACTTGCAACTCCCCGCAAAATCCTGCACAGTCAGCCCAGAATTCAGCAAGGGCGAAATCATGAAACGACTCATAATAGGCATCAGCGGTGCCAGCGGCGCGATTTACGGCGTACGCCTGCTACAGGTTTTGCGTAACGTGGCAGAAGTGGAAACGCATCTGGTGATGAGCCAGGCGGCGAGGCAAACCCTCTCCCTTGAAACGGATCTCTCCCTGCGCGATGTCCAGGCGATGGCGGACGTGGTTCACGATGCCCGCGATATCGCCGCCAGCATCTCCTCAGGCTCGTTTAAAACCGCCGGTATGGTGATCCTGCCCTGTTCAATCAAAACGCTCTCCGGGATTGTGAACAGCTATACCGACACGCTGGTAACGCGCGCGGCGGATGTGGTGCTGAAGGAGCGCCGCCCGCTGGTGCTCTGCGTGCGGGAAACGCCGCTGCACCTGGGCCATCTGCGCCTCATGACCCAGGCCGCCGAGTTGGGCGCAGTGATCATGCCGCCGGTGCCGGCGTTCTATCACCGACCGCAGTCGCTGGACGATGTGATCAATCAGACCGTCAATCGCGTGCTGGATCAGTTTGACATCGACCTGCCCGAAGACCTCTTCACCCGCTGGCAGGGAGCCTGATTCTGTGCACAAATGCTGTGCATGAAAAAAGACGTTGCCCTGTTTCAGGGCAATTATGCAACGGCGATCATATCCTCGACATTTAATTCGCTTTTTCCCTTTTTCTCTTTCCGGTTCGTTCGGCAGACCTGCTATCTTTCACCATTAAGGCAATATCGCAACGTTTTATTAACATATTTAACGTCGAAGTTTTGACCAGACGGCAATGTGGCATAAGACCTGCAAGAGAAGCCTGCAACACAACACACAACACAATACATAATAAAATCACGGTACTTGAGGGTAAATGTATGAAGAAGACGGTTCTGGCTCTGTCTTTGCTGGTGGGGTTAAGTGCGGCGGCAGGTAGCTACGCAGCGCTTCCACAGACGGTTCGTATCGGTACAGACGCAACCTACGCGCCATTCTCTTCCAAGGATGCGAAAGGCGATTTCGTGGGGTTTGATATCGATTTGGGAAATGAAATGTGCAAACGTATGGAAGTGAAATGCACATGGGTGGGCAGCGACTTCGACGCGTTAATCCCGTCGCTGAAGGCAAAGAAAATCGACGCCATTATCTCTTCTCTCTCCATCACCGAAAAACGCCAGCAGGAGATTGCCTTCTCTGACAAGCTCTACGCTGCGGATTCGCGTCTGATTGCCGCGAAAGGTTCCCCGATCCAGCCGACCATCGACTCGCTGAAAGGCAAGCATGTGGGCGTGCTCCAGGGCTCGACCCAGGAAGGTTACGCGAATGCCAACTGGCGCGAGAAGGGCGTCGACGTGGTGGCTTACCAGAACCAGGATCTGATCTACTCTGACCTGGCGGCAGGCCGTCTGGATGCCGCGTTCCAGGATGAAGTCGCGGCGAGCGAAGGCTTCCTTAAGCAGCCGGCCGGTAAAGATTACGCCTTTGCGGGCCCGTCCGTGAAAGACAAAAAATACTTTGGTGACGGTACCGGCATCGGCCTGCGTAAGGACGATAAAGAGCTGAAAGCCGCCTTTGACAAAGCATTCACGGAACTGCGCAAAGACGGTACCTACGACAAACTGGCGAAGAAATACTTCGACTTCAACGTCTACGGTGACTAACGCACCAGCGTGGTGCGTCGCGGGTGTGGATGATTCAATATGGTGCGATTTGTGCACCATATTGGGTCGCTACGTGCATACTTAAGCATTTATAATGCAAAAATTCCCGTCTGAAAGGCATTATTCTTTGCCTGACAGCGTGGATTAATGGCACATTAACCCCACCCCGTCGTCGTAAAAAAACCGTATGAAGACAGTTTGTTGAGGACAAATATGAAAAAACTCGTGTTGTCATTATCTCTGGTACTGGCCTTTTCCAGCGCCACCGCGGCCTTCGCAGCCATTCCGCAGAAAATTCGTATTGGCACCGATCCAACCTACGCGCCGTTTGAATCGAAGAATTCAAAGGGTGAACTGGTGGGTTTTGACATCGATCTGGCCAATGAGCTGTGCAAACGCATCAAAGCACAGTGTACTTATGTAGAGAACCCGCTGGATGCGCTGATCCCTTCACTGAAAGCTAAAAAAATAGACGTGATTATGTCCTCGCTTTCCATCACCGAGAAACGTCAGCAGGAGATTGCCTTCACCGACAAGCTCTATGCGGCCGATTCACGTCTGGTAGTGGCTAAGTCTTCTGACATTCAACCGACCCTCGAGTCGCTGAAGGGGAAACGCGTAGGCGTGCTGCAGGGCACCACGCAGGAAACCTACGGTAACGAACACTGGGCGCCGAAGGGGATCGAAATCGTCTCCTATCAGGGCCAGGAAAATATTTACGCAGACCTGACGGCAGGCCGTATTGATGCGGCATTCCAGGATGAAGTCGCGGCAAGCGAAGGTTTCCTGAAGCAGCCGGTAGGTAAAGATTACAAGTTCGGCGGTCCGTCCATTAAGGACGAGAAGCTCTTTGGCGTGGGTACCGGTATGGGCCTGCGTAAGGAAGACAACGAACTGCGTGAGGCGCTGAACAAAGCGTTTGCTGAAATGCGCGCTGACGGTACCTACGACAAGCTGGCGAAAAAGTACTTCGATTTCAATGTGTACGGCGGCTAATCGCTCCGTCAAATAACGTGCGGCCCCTCCCGCTGGGGGAGGGGATAAGACACGGTTTACCACTCACGATACGACAGGGCTCGCGGTATGCTGTACGGATTTTCTGGCGTTATTTTACAGGGCGCGCTTGTCACCCTTGAGCTGGCTATCAGCTCCGTGGTGCTGGCGGTGCTGATAGGTCTGGCGGGCGCAGGGGCGAAGCTTTCGGCTAACAAACCGCTGGCGCTCATTTTCGAAGGCTATACCACGCTCATTCGCGGCGTACCCGATCTGGTGCTGATGCTGCTTATTTTTTACGGCCTGCAGATTGCCCTGAACAGCGTGACGGATGCGATGGGCATGGGACAAATTGATATCGACCCGATGGTGGCCGGTATTATCACCCTCGGTTTTATCTACGGTGCCTACTTCACGGAAACCTTCCGTGGCGCTTACATGGCGGTTCCCAGAGGACACATTGAAGCGGCAACCGCATTTGGTTTTACCTCTTCACAAACGTTTCGCCGGATTATGTTCCCGGCCATGATGCGCTATGCGCTGCCGGGCATCGGCAACAACTGGCAGGTTATCCTCAAAGCGACGGCGCTGGTCTCGCTGCTCGGTCTGGAAGACGTCGTGAAAGCGACTCAACTGGCGGGCAAGAGCACCTGGGAGCCGTTCTACTTTGCGGTGGTCTGCGGCGCGATCTATCTGGTCTTTACGACCGTCTCCAATGGTGTGCTGCTTCTGCTCGAGCGTCGCTACTCCGTGGGTGTGAAGAGGGCTGACCTGTGATTGAGATTATTCAGGAATACTGGAAATCCCTGCTGTGGACGGATGGCTACCGCTTTACCGGCGTGGCGATCACGCTCTGGCTGCTGATTTCTTCCGTGGTGATGGGCGGCATTCTGGCGGTGTTTCTCGCCATCGGTCGCGTGTCGAACAATAAATTTATTCAGTTCCCGATTTGGCTATTTACCTATGTGTTTCGCGGCACGCCGCTGTACGTGCAGCTGCTGGTGTTCTATTCGGGGATGTATACGCTGGAGATCGTAAAAGGCACGGAAATGCTGAATGCGTTCTTCCGCAGTGGCCTGAATTGTACGGTGCTGGCGCTAACGCTCAACACCTGCGCCTATACCACCGAGATTTTCGCCGGGGCCATTCGTTCCGTGCCGCACGGTGAGATCGAGGCGGCGCGCGCGTACGGCTTCTCCTCGGTGAAGCTTTACCGCTGCATTATTCTGCCGTCGGCGCTGCGTATTGCGTTACCGGCGTACAGTAACGAAGTCATTTTGATGCTGCACTCGACCGCGCTTGCCTTTACCGCCACGGTGCCGGACCTGCTCAAAATCGCGCGCGATATCAACTCCGCGACCTATCAGCCGTTTACCGCGTTTGGCATTGCGGCGGTGCTCTATTTAATTATCTCTTATGTTCTGATTAGCCTGTTCCGTAAGGCTGAAAAACGCTGGTTGCAGCATATAAAACCTTCTTCGACGCACTGAGAAAGATGATGGCTGAGAACAAATTAAACGTTATTGATTTGCACAAACGCTACGGCGAACATGAAGTGCTGAAAGGGGTGTCGCTGCAGGCTAACGCAGGCGACGTAATCAGTATCATCGGTTCATCCGGCTCGGGTAAAAGTACCTTCCTGCGCTGCATTAACTTCCTCGAAAAGCCGAGCGAAGGCTCGATTGTGGTGAGCGGGCAGAACATCAACCTGGTGCGTGACAAAGACGGCCAGCTGAAGGTGGCAGACAAGAACCAGCTGCGCCTGCTGCGTACGCGCCTGACGATGGTGTTCCAGCATTTCAACCTCTGGAGCCACATGACGGTGCTGGAGAACGTGATGGAAGCGCCGGTTCAGGTGCTCGGCTTAAGCAAGCAGGAAGCCCGGGAACGCGCGGTGAAATACCTGGCGAAAGTGGGTATCGACGAGCGCCAGCAGATGAAATATCCGGTACACCTTTCCGGCGGCCAGCAGCAGCGTGTCTCCATCGCCCGCGCGCTGGCGATGGAGCCGGAAGTGCTGCTGTTCGACGAACCGACCTCCGCGCTTGACCCGGAACTCGTCGGCGAAGTGCTGCGCATCATGCAGAAGCTGGCCGAAGAGGGCAAAACGATGGTGGTGGTGACGCACGAGATGGGCTTCGCCCGTAACGTCTCGAACCACGTGATTTTCCTGCATCAGGGGAAAATTGAAGAGCAGGGGCACCCGGACGAGGTGCTGGCAAACCCGCAGAGCCCGCGTTTGCAGCAGTTCCTTAAAGGATCTCTGAAATAAAGAGGGCATCAGCCCGCAGTCCAGCCCAATAGCCCGGTGACGCTTCGCTTACCGGGCCTACAAAACCCCAGGCCGGGCAAACGCAGTGCCGCACGGCATTCAGGCCGCACCACACTCCAGGCGATACACCCAGTCGTCATACCGCACGCCGTCAATCTCATACGCCTTTTCAAGCACCTGCGTGCGCACAAACCCGGCTTTCTCTAGCACCCGCACAGACCCGCCGTTGTCTGCCAGCACGTACGCGTTAATCGCCTTCACGCCGGTCTGGTTAAACGCGTAGTCACATACCGCGCGCAGCGCCTCGCTGGCGATGCCTTTTCCCTGCGCGGCAGGCACAACCGTGTAGCCGATGTCCGCCTCTTCACGATTCTCAGGGCTGATTTGCAGGCCGATATCGCCGAGTGGCGTTTCTTCATTCAGAAAGCGGATCACGAAGACATGCTCCGCCATCAGGCGTGCGGCAAACACGCGTCGGGTCTCTTTCTCAGGCGCAATCGCGGCCATATAGCGCATAATGTCGCGGTTTTCGCGCAGCGAGCGGAAGAATGCCCAGTCAGAGGGTTCGAAAGGGGTGAGGTGAAGCCGGGGAGTGGTGATGGTTGCCATTGTTACGCCATTCCGATGAATTTGGCTTATTACCTTAACACCGGAATGGAACTGGCGAACAGAATGGATTTTGGTGATGGAGGTTAGCGTTTGGTCCTCATCAACTTAGAACGATCAACATAGTTGCCATATTGATCGTAATAGCGACTGGGCCAGATCGACGCCGCATCTTTTTCTAGTGCCTCCGCGATGATCTTTTCCCCCTTTGGCCACGGCCTGGAGAGCGCGTTTGCAAGCGTAGAAGAACTCAAACCCGCCTGGCGTGAAAGAGCGGCTAGTGAGAGTTTGCGCTTGTGGAGCATGGCGATGATATCCGCTGGGTGCATGTCCTGATCTCTATTCATACATTTTCCTTTATATATGATTTTGTTCAAATTGCAGATACAAATACTAAGTAATACTTAGTACAATTTCAATATCGGGATACCAGAATCATGACTCTACTTCCAGATTTTGAAGAGTCATCATGCTTCCCCATAGACTTAAAGCGGCGCGACTAAAGGCCGGACTATCGCAGCAGAAACTTGGGATCCTCGCGGGCATTGATGAGGCGACTGCTAGCGCACGTATGAACCAGTATGAAAAGGGGATCCATACGCCCGACTTTGCGCTGGCGTGCAAGTTAGCGGAGGTGCTTAATATCCCAGCTTGTTATTTTTATACGGTTGAGGATGATTTGGCTGAATATATTTCTGTCTCTTATACACATCTGACGCTGCCGACGACGGA